>JAGRCC010000354.1 GCA_020433785.1 Anaerolineae bacterium | reverse complement strand
TTGGCGTCGCCCACGTTGGCCAGGTGGCTGAGCAATTTCAGGCTGTTGATAAAGGTTTCGCCGGCGGCGCGACCACCTTTGATGCCAAAGCCCAAGATAGCCCCAACGCCTTTGGGCAGATACTTCTTGGCTCGCTCGTGGTCCGGATGGCTATCGAGGCCGGGGTAAGTAACCCATTCGACCGCCTTATGATCAGTCAGGAATTCGGCCACGGCCTGAGCATTGCTGCAATGGCGCTCCATACGCAGGCTGAGCGTTTCCAGCCCTTGTAAGGTGGTCCAACTGTTAAACGGCGCCTGGCACGCGCCGATATCGCGCAGCATTTGAACCCGTGTCTTTAAGATGAAGGCGGGCGGACCGAGTTGAGCGTAAACTAGCCCGTTGTAAGACGGATCCGGCGTAGTGAAGTTATCGAAGCGGCCGCTGGTCCAATCGAAGTTACCGCCATCGACAATGACGCCGCCGATGGTGGTGCCATTGCCGCTGATAAATTTAGTGGTGCTATGGGTCACGATATTTGCGCCCCATTCAAACGGACGGCACAGGTAGGGTGTAGCAAATGTGCTGTCGATCATCAGCGGGAGGTTGTGGGCTTTGGCGATATCGGACACTTCATCGAAAGGAAACACAGTGATATCGGGGTTGCCCAGGGTTTCGCCGTAGATGATTTTGGTATTGGGTTTGATGGCCTGGGCAAACGCGGCCGGCTCACGGGGATCGACCAGCGTTACCTCGATGCCGATACGGGGGAAGGTGTAATTGAACTGGTTGTACGTGCCCCCGTAGAGGCGGCTGCTGCTGACGATGTGGTCGCCCGCGCCGCATAAGGTTAGAATGGCCATCGTTTGCGCGCCGTGACCACTGCTAGAGGCTAGCGCCCCGACTCCCCCTTCCAGAGCCGCCAGTCGCTGCTCCAAAACATCGGTGGTGGGGTTCATAATGCGGGTATAAATATTGCCAAACTCTTGCAGCGCAAACAAGTTCGACGCATGCTCGGTGTTGTTGAATTGGTAACTGGTGGTTTGATAGATGGGAACAGCCCGGCTGTGGGTTGTCGGGTCCGGCGCGTAGCCGGCATGAAGCTGTCGGGTGGTAAAACCAAATTGTCGTTCGTTTTCACTCATTGTTAGTATCTCTCCTTGATAATTTGATAAACGAATCATCCTACTAAGGCTAGCTGGCGACAAAAATAGATTGGTCCAGTGTTCTTAAATGCGCGGTGCGCCACCAGGCTAGCCCGCTGGTGTGATCGGCTTTCTCGATCAAACAGCTTGATCTGGACCAATCCAATAGACAAAATAAAACCCTCTCCAAAAAAATGAGAGGGAATGTTTGGCCATGAACATATACCTCTCATCTTCCAGGATAATTCTGACGGAATTGGCACCCTGGCCCATTAGACGGCTTGATTACCGCCCTATGCCGGGTTGCCGAGGTTTCATTGGGCCGTTCCCTCCACCTCTCTGGATAAGAGCACTCTTTTCGATTGTTGAGGGGTGAATATAGTACCGTAACTATTTTTTGTCAAATAGCGTTTTTATATTATGTGGTAGAAACGGTCTGCCAACTTACTAGCGCTCGATTGAGGTGATAGCCGTAATGGCTGTCACTAAACAGCCCTATTTTGGCAAAAGCGCCAATCACTTGAATATTATGTGTAGGTTAAAAGTATTATAAAATTGAGTTTTATTGTTATCATATTCATGATATACTGGAGTATATTCGTATATGTCGACCATTGCACCAAGATTTATCGATAACCGGAACCATGTCCAACATTCAGCCAATGACCTCCGTTGATGTTCAAAAAATCCTCGACCATCTGGCAGCCCGACCCCTTCAGGAATTTGCGGCACAGTGGCCCGACCTTGAGCCTGCTGCTGTTCAAGCGGCTTTAGTCCAGGCTGCCTCGCTGGTACGACAGCCATCTGAGCCTTCAGACGTTCCGGCGCCAGCGATCACCAATGAAGCGGCCGCCAACCTGGACCTGAGCAAGGTGTTAGTTGTCGATGATACTGAAGACAACTTGCTGCTGATGAAGTACATCTTCAAGAAAAGTGAATTCACTTTATTGACCACCTCTGATCCCCGAGAGGCGCTCTCATTAGCCAAAACCGAACGCCCGGCGTTGATTGTCAGCGATGTCCAAATGCCCCGGATGAGCGGGTTTGATCTCCTGGAATTATTGAAAAACGATACGGTGACACAAAATATCGCCGTCATCTTAGTTACAGCCTACCATCGCAGCTCGGGGCATGCCAGTCAAGGGCTAAACAGCGGCGCCGACGATTATATCCAACGGCCGTTTATGCCTGATGAATTTATGTCGCGAGTGGAGGCCGTCATCCGGCAGAAGCGGGCTGAATTAGAAAGCCGTCAGCAGGCGCATGGCGTGGTTCAGCGCAATATTCGGCTGCAATGGGTAAATGAGCTGGCGTTGGCCGTTAATTCTTCGCTGGAATTATCCGAAATTTTTGCCTCATCAATGCAGAAGTTGTCGCAGTTATTGGACGCGGAGGCGGTGTCCATTGTCATGATCGTGCCGGATCGCCAAGAGGTAATCATCAATTTTTCGTCGCGAACCGGCAACAGCCTGTCCGTTCCACTCGACTTTGACTTGCCCGATCAGAGTACCGTCAATCCCGTTGAAGAGATTGTGGCGTCGATTGTATCCAGCACCTTCAATCAATATGCCCGGCGACTGGGCGTCAAACCTTTATCGGATGATCATACGGTGCAAGTTGTGCCCATGCACAGTAAGGAGCGGTGGGTCGGCGCTATCGCCATTATCGACAAACAAGGCGATAAACTGAATGACGCTGATCGGTTTATGCTTAATTCCGCCGCAGGGATTATTGGTGTAGCGATGGAGAATGCCCGACTGTTGGAGCAGGCTCAACAACAGGTGGATGACCTGATCGCGCTGACTGAGATTGGTCGAGCGCTAACCTCTAATCTTGATCTTGACCAGGTACTCAAGCAAACGACATTATTTATTCAGCGTTCGCTTCAATGCGAGGCCGTTTCGCTGTGGCTGCTTAGTGACGACAAAAAGGAACTCGTCTTAACCACGGCGTCCGGCGTCAATGCCGAGGCGGCCACCGGCTTTCGGATGTCGATCAACCACGGTATCGCCGGCCATGTGGTCACCACCGGCGAATATTATATTTCGGCTGACGTGACGCAAGATGACGCCCATTATACAGACGCGCCCAACCCGGCCAATTACACGCCGCGATCAATTCTATCGGTGCCGGTTCAGGCCAAAGGTAAGATTATTGGGGTGATGCAAGCCCTTCATCAAAGTAACAACTGGTTTAGTTACGAGCATTTACGGTTGTCGTATCCCGTGGCTAATTTTGTGGGGATCGCCGTTGAAAACGCTCGGCTTTTTCAAAAAGTACAGGCGTTTAGCCGCCATCTGGAGCAGATGGTTTCGGCCCGGACCAAGGAGTTGGCCGAAGAGAAAGAACGAACCGAGGCTATTCTGGCCAGCATGGCCGACGGCCTGATCGTGTTCGACGCTGAAAAATCGATTTTGACCGCCAATAAGGCGGCTGAGCAGATGCTCGATTTTGAGTTAGAGTTGTGTGAAGGTCAGCCTATTGGTGAGGACCAACTTAAAAATCCCCTTTGGAGTTGTATCGACGACATTATCAATAATGATGAATTAATTACCACAGCTGTGGTCGATACTCAAGCGCTTCAAAGTGGAGCGTTACTGTCGATCCAAACGCATTCGGCTAAGGTGCGCAACGAGTACGGCCGGCTAATCGGTACCGTGATTGTGTTGCGAGATATCACCGCCCTAACCGAGGTTGAGCGGATGAAGTCGCGTTTTATGGCCGGCGTCACCCACGAACTCAAAACACCGTTATCTATTATTCGGCTGCACTCCAAAAATTTGATCACCTATGGCGAGCGCCTCCCTGCGGCAAAACGGGACAGCCTATTGAACGCTATTCAAGGTCAGGCCCATCTACTGGGCACCCTCATCGAAGATATTTTAGAACTATCGCGATTTGACGCCGGCATGATTGAGACCAAGCGTGAACGAATCGATTTAAGGCCAATTATCGATAAACTCATCCATGATTTACGCCCCCTGGCCGAGTCGAATCACGTGAGCTTGGAATGGCATAAACCGGCATCTGAACTAGCCTTGATGGCTGATCCCATTCAAATTGAGCGGGTTAGCCGCAATCTGATCGACAATGCCATTAAATACACGCCGTCCGGCGGAAAGATTAAGGTTGATAGTTATATCGAAACAGTTAAGGGCAGAAAATTTGTCTTTTTGCAGGTAACCGATACCGGCATGGGCATTCCTGCCGAGCATTTATCCAAAATTTTTGAACGATTTCACCGAGTTGATCCGTCCCATACTATCCCCGGTACGGGCTTGGGACTGGCTATTGTTAAGGAAATTGTGAATACTCACGATGGTGATATTCACGTTGAAAGCACCCTCGGCCAGGGCAGTACGTTTACGGTTCGGCTGCCTGGCGCTAAAGATTTTTAAACCAATTAAGGAGCGTGTTATGGAAACCACGATACAGGACCAAAAATCACTTATTATGGTGGTTGACGACAACCCCGAATTTCTTGATGGAATTGAACTAACGCTTGAAATGGAAGGATTCAAAGTTTGGACCGCCAACAACGGCAAAAGCGCCTTAGAGCAGCTTGAGAAAGCATTTTTACTTAAACAGCGCACCGGCGGCTCCGGTCTGGAAGGCCTACCGGATTTAATTCTGGCGGATATTATGATGCCGGAAATGGATGGCTATGAATTTTATGACAAAGTTCGGGCAAATCCCTTTACCAATCACATCCCCTTTATTTTTCTAACCGCCAAATCCGGCGAAGAAAATATTCGGCAGGGAAAGGAGTTGGGCGCGGACGACTATTTTTCCAAGTTGGCCCCGCCGGAAGATCTTTTGGCCAGCGTCAAGGGCAAGATCAAGCGGGTTGAGCAACGCCGCCAGATCAATGAGGAAGTCGTCGGGGACCCCACGAAATCGCTGATGAGCGGTTCGTTTGTGGCCATTGCCGTCATCGGCTCGCTGGTAATGGCGGCGTTCTGTTTGGGGATTGCCTTTGCCACTGGCTTTTTAGGTTTGTAAAATAACCGACTACTCATATTAAAAAACTTCGGCCATCATAGCCGAGGTTTTTTTATTGTCCGGTAATTTTTCTGTCCCGGGTTTCTTGTCTAGTGGTACTCAAAAACGGTACGAAACTGCTGCCGCCGGTACCGTAAGCAGCGCGTTCGTCATCAGGCGCTTCATTTATAATGTAGCGAACGGCAATTTCCAAATGTTTTTTCCTAAATTGATCAACCGCCGCCAAACAGTGATTGTACAACTCGGCCAGAGTCGGGTGGGTTGACGCATGACTTAGGACAAACTGTCTAATTGATGGCCCATTTTCAACCGCCTGCACAAAATTTCGATGGGATGGCGGCATGTAACGGCGCATATCCTGCATAAAGGGGCCGGTGTGTGGGTTGGGATGCTCAATGCCTAAACCGGCATCGATAACCGGCAAGAGCGAACTCTGCGCGGCGCTGCCGCCGACAAAGTGCTGCGGAGTCTGGCTCACGCCCTCATAAATAACGCCGGCTTCGTCCCACCCGGCGATAAAGGGTCGAATCCGGTGGAAGAAAATGTAGGGGCTGCATTTTTCCGGAATACGCAGCAAAACGGCATGCATGTGGCCTAGCGCTGTTTTTAACTTTTCTAGACTCCGCGCCAACGCCTCCACGCGTTCCGATCCAACAGCGATTTGGGCTTCGATCACAGCCGCTACGGCCGGCCCGCCGCGCGCCTCGATCGCGGCTGTGGTTACATAAAACCACCGTTCGTCTAAGCCGCCCAAAAAGGGCTGTAAGGTATCGACATTGTCCAGATCAAAGGGGCGATTTTCATCGACCAACTGCCAATTATACAACCCCAGCGAAGCATGGGACGCAATGGGCGGCCGGCCCAATTTTTCGGCCACCTGCCACCACGGCACCGCAATCGACCGGGGGATTACTGTGGCCTGCGGGTTCTCGCCCCAAACATAGCCATTGCCAAACACCGACAGCAGCAGCATCGCCCGCCGCCAGTGATCAATGGTTTCCAGCCGGTTGAGATCAGGCAGAGGGAGTTGTTCAAGGGTTGATCGTAAGCGGCCGGTCATGAGCAAAACGGGTACATTGGCGGCCACTTGCTCCCACCGCTCAAATTCAGCCGGCAGTCGCTTTAGTGGCGGTTGGCCCAGTAAAAATCCCCGCTCAGGATCGATTTCATAATCAGTAGGGTTAGGAATTTGATACGACAATGTTCGTTCCCTGTGCTAAGTTGTTATTACGACAGCACGCTCATAATACTGCCAACTCACTGTACCGGCAACTCGCGCACGCCCCACCAAACGGTATCGTCTTGAAAATCGAAATATTTTGTCCGCAGCAGCATCAGCGGCCGGCTCGACAATAACCCTCCCGGCAGTAGAGCATTGTGTAAGCGAATTGAATAATAATAGCCCGGTGACAGTGCCACTGCCTGAGCGTGTTTGGCGCTGCGCGACCAGTGCAGCAGCCCAGCCGGGTCGTCGAATAAGACCAGGTTGCATGTATGGCCCGGTTCAACCTCCAGGGTGCAGTAACAAATTAGATTAGGGTGTTGAGGAAACTCTTCGATCAACTCCTCATCGATATTGTCAACCGGCCCCCGATCAGAGGTAGGGCGTTTCTCGCCGCAAAATCCAACCGCATAAAAATCGTCGTTAGCGTTTAGCCGGTTTGGCTGGGCGAGCGTAATCCGAAAGTAGCGCCCCTCCTGCTCGGTCAAATAGAGCACTGTCGGATAAGGCTGTGGGCTAAACTGTTCCGGTTGGGCCAACAAAAGATAACGGACCTTATCCGCTATATATTGAAGATTGGCCAGATCGGCAGCGCTGTTTTGGGGATCGGTGAAAGGACGCCCCCGGATGACCTCAGTGGGTTTGAGGTGAACAAATTCGGTTCTCATCAATCTTCTCCAATAATAATTATTTAGTTTTAGTTGAAGTTAATGTGGTGAAGCTTACCAAACACAGCCAAGCTGTGTCGAAATACCATGAGCTGTTTCTTGCAAGGGCGGCAAGAATGAGCGAACTTCGTCTGCTCCGATGCGATAGGTGGGGCCTGAAATAGT
>JAGRCC010000353.1 GCA_020433785.1 Anaerolineae bacterium | reverse complement strand
GTATCGAACAATTCATCCTGCTTGTTGGCGTCATCATCGTGCACCAGCGACAACGTTTCGTAGCCCAACTCTTCGGCTTTCGCCACGGCGATGTCGGCCATCGCCCCAAAGAACGGGTTCTCATGCGGCGGCGTAATCACGACAATCAGATTACTTTCACTGGCGGCCGGCGCTTCCGCGGCGGGCGCGGCTTCTTCAGTCGCGGCGGCTTCCTCGGCGGGCGCTGCTTCTTCTTGCGTCGGTTCCGCGGCCGGCTTTTCTTCGGCCGGCGCCGGCTGTGGCGCTGGCTGGCCGCCGCACGCCCCCATTATCAACGCCATCGTTATTAATAATAGTACTAGCCATCTTCGGCTGGTCATATCTTCCTCCTTAAATAATTGTAAATGTTTGATAGGGTTCACACTGCTTGAGAGATTACAGGCGTGGTTTGTTCGGCGAAGTTTCACCTCCTTTCGGGTGATTTTTGAGCTGTCAGCTCGTCAGCGGTCAGCTATCAGTCCAAGACTAACCGCTGAATGCTGATCGCTGACGAGCCGACCGCTTTACCTACTACTCCTGAGTGGCTAACTCTAAACTCTGCTGCTGCTGTAAAGCCACCCGTTTCTGCATTTGGGCCTGAATTTGATCGACAATGACGGCCAGCACAATCACGCTGCCTTTAATGACCTGCTGCCAGAAGGACGACACGCCGACCATGACCATACCCGCGCTAAGCGCGCCGATGATGAACGCGCCGATGATCGTGCCGCCGATGTTCCCTCGCCCACCCATCAATGAGGTGCCGCCCAACACCACCACGGCAATGGCGTTGAGTTCGAAGAAGACGCCGGTCGCCGGGTGAGCCGCGACCAGCTTGGAGGCGATGAGTAAGCCGACCATCCCGGCACACAAGCCGGAAATCATGTAAACCACGACTTTGATCCGGTCCACCCGGATGCCTGACAGCTTGGCGGCCCGTTCGTTGCCACCAATGGCGTACACCTGCCGGCCGAACGGTGTTTTGGTCAAGACCACCGCCGCCACCAGCGTAAAGGCGATCATAATCCAGACCGAGTACGGCAGCGCCAATAACGTCAATGAATCGACCAAAAGTTTGGGCATCGAGCCGGATAGGTTGTGCATCCAGCCATCAACCACACTCGACGGCAAAAACGTGCCTGAGCCCAGTAGGGGGAACCCCTCGTTGCCAAATTCCGGCTTGCCAACCAAATTTGGATAGGTATTGCCGTTGGAACGCAGCAAAGCCAGCCCCCGGGCAATATACAACATGCCCAACGTGGCAATAAAGGGGGTCACATTAAATCGAGTAATAATTAGGCCGTTGATCGCGCCCATCAACGCTCCACAGGCCAGGGCGAGGAGAATGACCATCCAGACGTGAAAATAGACAATCACGCCGAACATGGGCAGGACCAACCCTTCATTAATTAGCCCGCCGGCGATCATAGCGACTAAGCCCGCGACTGACCCAACCGACAGGTCAATTCCGGCGGTCAGAATGACAAACGTCATCCCGATGCCTAAGATGGCATTGATCGCCACCTGGCTGGCCACAATGATAATGTTTGACGGGGTTAGAAAGGCTTCAGACATAAAAGAGAAGACGGCGATGACCACCACCAGGACGATGTAAGCCCGCGCCTGCAACAAAAGTTGCTGCACATCAGTTTTGGTATATCCTTGCGTTTTTTTCATTGTTGCTGCGGTTTCAGCTTGACTCACGTTGTACCTCCAAAGTATGAACGCCGTGTCCCACGGCAGATGCCGACACCAACGTTTCTTCCGTGGCTTCGGCCCGGCTAAATTCGCCGGTTATTTTCCCTTTCGACATAACCAAAATTCGGTCGGCCATCCCCAGAATTTCCATTAACTCTGAGGAAACAAAAACCACGCCCAACCCCTGTTGGGCCAGCCGGCCCATAATTTCAAAGATCTCAGATTTAGCCCCCACGTCGATGCCACGGGTTGGCTCATCCATCAGCAAAACCTTGGGTTCGGTTAACAACGCCTTGGCCACCACCACTTTTTGCTGGTTCCCGCCACTCAGCGAAGTGATAATTTGCTGCGGATTGGCTACTTTTAGCGAAAGTTCGCCAATCAACCGGTCAACGTTGGTTTGTTCTTTATTTTTCGACAGCAAGAAGCCGGACAAATATTTTCTTAGGCTGGCCAGCAGCATATTATCGGCGACCGACATGGTTTGCACCAACCCTTCGCGCTGCCGGTCTTCCGGAACCAAAGCGACGCCTAAATCGATCCGCGCTTTGACATCGTCGGCCGTGACCAACTGGCCCTCCAACCACATTTTGCCGCCAGCTTCCGGGTGAAGCCCGGCCAGACATTCCAGCAGTTCGGAGCGACCGGCGCCCATCAGCCCATAAATCCCGACAATTTCACTACGTCGCAAGGTAAATGAAACATGATCAACCGCGTAACCGCCTCCGACGCGCGGCAGGGTGATCTTCTCCACCCGCAACAACTCTTCACCAAGCGCTTGCTCATGCTCGGCAAACAAGGTGTCAGGATTCTTGCCGACCATCTCTTCAATAATCCATGATAGGTTTATTTCCCGCACCGGACGTTCGGCCCGCAACCGGCCGTCGCGCAGCACGGTAATGTAATCGCCAATTTGCAGCACCTCTTCCAACTTGTGCGAAATGTAAATAATGGCTACGCCCTGGGCTTTTAGCTCGTTGATGACTTCAAACAGGACAGCCACCTCCGAATTGCTCAGCGCACTGGTCGGCTCATCCATAATCAAAATCTGAATGTCCTGACCCAAAACTTTAGCAATTTCCACAATTTGCTGGTGGCCAATACGCAAATCGCCCACGATATCATCCGGCTCAATCGGCTGTCGCAGCCGCTCAATCAATTGACGAGCTTGTTCTTTTTGGATTTGCTCGTTAATAAAGACGCCATTCTTTTTAATTTCGTGGGTCATAAAAATATTTTCGGTCACGCTCAAATTGGGAAACAGATTTAGTTCTTGGTGAATGATACCAATGCCGTGACGCGTGGCATCCAGTGGGGATTTAATCTTAATCGACCGGCCGTTGAGCAGCAGCTGCCCATCGGTCGCCTGTTCCACGCCGGCAATGATCTTCATCAGGGTTGATTTACCCGCGCCGTTGCCGCCGACCAGTACATTTACTTTGCCCCGATAGACATTAAAGTTGACTTTATCCAGGGCGATTGTGCCCGGAAACACTTTAGAAATCTGTTCGGCGCGGAGCACGATGGCAGGGGCGTCGGCGGAAACTACGGCCCGATCGCCGGCCTCAACTGAGGTTCCAGTCATGGCGTTAACCTCCCACCGTGAGCTGAACCGGCGTTACCACAATTTCGCTGACATTGATATCGCCGGGTTCGTTAAAGGTTCTGATTAAAAACACGCCGTTAAACGAAATCGACTGGCCGACCAGATTGGCTGTATCCAGACCGCCGACCACCTCATCCAGCACCCGCTTGTTCAACTCGCGGGATACTTTACCGTATTCGGTCTGCTCCTTAAAATCGCCAAAATGGATAAACCCGACGGCATCCCTTACGGCCGTTTCGTCACTCGGCATGCGCGGGCCCAGATATAATTTGACCACGATGGGGCCATCATAACCGGCCAAATCGACCGTCATCGTGCCGGCGCGCGACTCGGCGTCAACGGCGGTCACGACGCCGCTGCCTTTGACCATGAAGCCGTGCGCCTCGCCCACAGTGGTTAACCCAAATTCATTGGCCACCTGGCTCAGGTTATCTTTCTTGGCCAACCCATTGCTATTAATCTGGATGGCCGACAGCACATCGGCCAGCTCAACGCTGTTGTCTTCAATGGCGGACACTACCTCCGGCCATTTGGTGGCGGCAAAAGTTTCCGCGTCAAACGCGCCGCCCTGAGCAATCGCCGTGGCCTCTGCCGTGGTGACGACCGTGCAGCCGGCCAGCCAAATCAGCGCCAGTAGACCCAACGTCATCGTAAAAAAGTTCTGTCTCTTCATTATATATAATACCTTCCTAACCAATTAAGATTGGTTCAGTCTGTTAACCCGATACCGGGTCAAAAAAGTCTCATACTAGCCCAAAATTAGGCCGTTTTTAGACTGAACCAATCTTTGATTTACGCCACTAACCGCTCCGCCGTGAAACGGTCGGTAATTAAGACGTTGATCCAGCCGCCCAACAGCGCTCCACGAATTGCTTCGAATTTGCGCTGCCCCCCGGCAATGCCGACGGCTCGTTTGACCTGCCGCAACTGTTCCAGCTTCATACCGATGACCCGCTCATTCAGCGAGGTAATGACCGGCGCGCCGGCCTGATCAAAGAAGCGCAAACAGACATCGCCAAC
>JAGRCC010000352.1:724-6716 GCA_020433785.1 Anaerolineae bacterium | reverse complement strand
GGCCGGCTGGCTACAGACCAGGAATGACCGAAACCTCTTTACTTCTTAGTTTGATCGATAAGGTCGAAAAGGTTAGCGGGCGGAGCGGGCTTATCGGTCTGCAAGATTATAGCCCCGTTTTTGTCGATAAGAATTAGCCCAAATTGATCGCTTTCAATCCCGAATTTTTCCAGCGCGGTTCGACCGGCTTCGGTCGGAATGAGCTTCTGGCCCACATACCCCGGGTCCGTCTCAAAAAAGTAGTAAACTAACAGATCACGGCTGTTGAGTTCGTCCTGTTGTTTCTCCAGCCAGGCTCGCTGCTGCCGGTAATCGGCATGGGTAGTATCCGGTGCAAAGACGAGGAGCAGCCGGTTGCGCCCACGGAAGTGCGCTAGCTCTAAGTCATCCGGGCTAGCTTCCATTTCCTGCTCATTGATCTCCGGCGTAATCGTACCACCCACTATCGAACGAGTGCCGCCCGCCTCCGGCAGCACATCGACCAAATAAGCCGTATCGCTCTCCAGCAAAAGTTCTGGCAGCGTGTCCGCTTCCGGCTGCATGGCAAAGATGGCTCCACCGGAAGGCAGCTTAGGGTTGTTGGCTCCGATGATCACCAGGGCATCATCCGCTGTCCAGCGCAGCTCTGTCACCAAATAGCCGTTAATTGGACCGATGAGCGTATCTGTTTGGGTTTCCACATTATAAATGTAAATGTCTTGTTGCAGTGGGCTGCCAAATTGGCGGGCATAAGTGATCTTTTGCCCATCGTGCGATAAGGCCCAGGCCGTAGTCTCGGCCAAACGTTGGCGGATAACCCGATCATCGATAGCAGGGAGACGATCTTCCGGGGTTAGCGTCTTCCCGGCTGGGTCAGCGGTTTGTTCCTCTATCTCACCCGATTCCAGATCAAGCCGCCAAACTGTACCAGTGGGCGACGGCGCGATGAGCGTCTGACCATCGGTCAGTAGCGCCGGACGCTGCTCGGCCAGATATTTTTTCAGCCCATCGAATGTTTCCGGCAGCGAATCGTACAGGGTGCGCATAGCTGGATGCTCGAACGCCGGGCTGGTTGGAGCCGACTTGAGGGCCCGATCTTCCGCATAAAGTAGCAGGTTATCGTCGATGTCATCCGCCGGATAGCGAAACGGTTTGGCGTACACTCCATCGCCACAATGGTCAAGGCAGGTCCAGTTGGCTTCGATGATGTTGTCATCGGGATGAACTACTTTGACCACTTTGGTTTCAGACAGCGGGGTAAACTGTTTGCACTGCGCGTTGAAGCCTTGCTCAAAATCGGGACAGTCGTAGCGAACCACTGTCATGGTCCACCAGCCGGCCGCGTCGGTTTCGTTGTCGATAATGACATCCCATTGACCGTCGAACACATCGGGGTAGTGGCGGCTGGCGCCGGTAGGGTGGGACAGCACGCTCCAAGTGCCGTTGTCGAGCAAGATGCTGTAGCCATTGACCGGGCGGTCCTGCTTATCTCTGATCTCCCCTTTGAACAAGACATGCCCCGGATTGGCGGCCGATCGCCAGATGGCCGGCACAAATTGCTCTATGTCGGATTGAGGCGCTGTTTCGGCGCCTTCGATCGGTAGGTGGGTTGGGTCACCGAAGATCTGAGTCAAGGGCGCATGCAGCCAGCCGGTCTGGGTAAAAGCCGAGTGGGTGACTTGCAGCCACAGCCCATCGGCGCTGCGGGCGATGGCTTGGACCACCAGTCCGGCCTCTAGCAGCCCTAGTTCGGGATCGCTCAGATTAGGCCCCGTTCGGGCGTACATATTTTGTAGCAGCTTGACCTGGACTTCAGTTTCGGCTTGTCCGGCGATAGGAGGGCGAACGCCGGGTGGGTTGTACCAGTCACACAAATCGACGGTTGTGGTATGACCCTGTTCGATGGTGAAAGGACACGAGCCGCCGGAGTCACACACAGGTGTGCCTTGCAACCCCATGCCGATGGTGTTGGCATAGGCAACATATTCGCCCGCCGGCAGATCGGTTGCGTAGCCATCCTGACCACGTTCGATATCGAGCGCGATGATTTCGCCGCTGTCGATGTTTTCGATGAAAAGGGTCATGGGCGGCGTTTCGGCGCTGGGGTAACAAACATTGCCGCTGACGGCCCCCGGACCCGAGGGGGGAGTATCAGCGGTCGGTCGAGGGTCCGCCGTCGGGGCAGGTGTGTCAGTTGGACTGGTCGAGGGTGTATCTATCGGGAGCGAAGTTATGGTGGGCGAGGCCGGGTCCACAACCGGACTCGGTGGCTGACCGGCACAGGCTACTAATCCAATCAGGATAATAACCAAAAAAAGCGGTATTAGTTTGATTTGATGGGGGATAAGCATCGGCACATGAGATGAGGAGATTTTGAGATAAGGAGATTAATTTGATATCTCCTTCTCTCAAATCTCAAATCTAATCTTATTGAATTTCTAAGTAAATTTTCCAGGAGGCTGGGATATCGCCGGAGGCCACCAGATAATCGACTCGAGGCGTTTTTGGCTCCCACAGCAGGGTCATCCCGGCTTCGTGCGGAGTGCGACCGCCCTTGCGATTATTGCACACCGGGCAAGCGCAAGCCGTATTACCCCAGGTGTTTTTGCCGCCCTTACTACGAGGGATGAGGTGGTCCACCGTAAAATCTCGTCTGCCCAAAATTTGGCCACGTTGTTTTCCCCCGGCCTCAATGCCGCAGTAAATGCAGCGGAAATCATCTCGCTGCAAAACAGCCTGACGGCTCCAGCGTGCCCCTCGGCGCGGCACGTTGATATACCGCCGCAGTCGAACGACACGCGGTACGTACAGAGCCGTCGATGCTCCGTGAATAGTCACCACATCATCAGTCGCCGCATCGACACGCCCCCGCATGATCAAGGACATTGCTCGCCGCTGCGGAATGATGGAAAGTGGCTCATAGCTGGCATTGAGTAAAAGGACTGCGCCCATGCTTGCTCCTCCTGGCTATGGCGTTTTCAATTTATTAAACGTTCAATGATACAGGTCCAATGCCGGTGATTATAAGGAAAAACGCTAAAACGTAAAAAATTAAGAACCATTTTTCACAATATCCAATGGTTTAAAACCAAAAGCGCGGGCTGTTTCTGCCCGCGCTTTGGTAAAAATAAAAACCTCAAGGCGTTATGCCACTCTCATCTATGTTGCTGAGGAATATAGGCGGTGCAGCACGGGCCATATAATTGCGCGCCGTGGGTCAATCCACAAAGGTTGGGGCAGGCTATTTAGTTGAAATTTCGGTGATGTATGATTAAACACTGCGTTTATGCCTGAATTGTTCTTAAGTAACTTTAAGACTACAGTACCAGCGTATCATAAAGAAATGGGGTTGTCAAGCCCCCAAAATAAATGTTTGGAGGCTATACATCCAACGTGATAATTTCTTTTTGGATGGGCGTAGTGACTTGGGGACCGGAGGCGGCCATATACACATTTATTTCTAACCGCACGCCGAACTCCGGCAGGTAAATACCCGGTTCCACCGAAAAGCCGATGCCCGGAATAAGATGGCGGGTATCGTGGGTCTCCAGATTGTCGATGTTGACGCCGGTACCGTGAACGTGGTCGCCGGGGCCAAGACTGTGACCGGTGCGGTGAAAGAAATAAGGCCCGTAGCCGGCTTGGGCAATATGCTGCCGGGCAATTTCATCCACCTGCCAACCTTCGATGGTCTGCCCCCGGTTGGTCTTTATTTGAAGAAAATCGATGACTTTATCGCGCGCTTCCGCGACAACAGTGAAGACTTCTTGCTGCTTTGGCGTGGCGTTGGGCCCGGCAATACCAACCCAGGTCATATCGGCAAAGACGTGACTGTAGCCGGGCTGCTTGGCCCACAAATCGATCAAAATCCAATCGCCCTTATGGATGGCGGCAAAGTTGTCGGCCTCCGGCGAGTAGTGCGGATCGCCGCTGTGACCGTTAACGCCGACAATGGGCGGGTAAGGGGTGAACAGGCCCGCTTGCTCAAACTGCTGCATGATGAACTGCTGAACGTCATACTCCGTGATAGCACGACCCCGGCGCAAATGGTCGGCAATGAGGCTAAAGGCATCGTCTTTTATGCGCGCCACCTGCCGGCAGTCATCCAAGTGAATGTCCAATACGCCCGGCTCCCAAACGGCGGCGCCGGCCTGATAGACATTCGCCGCCGAGACGATAGTTTTGCCCAGTTTGCGGACCATCTCGACCGTCCCGGCATCGACCCGCGAGATGGTCGGCAACTCGCCGCCGGGGGAATAATCCATCGCCACCACCTGACACCCGGCCAGCAGGCGGGTAAGTTCGCTCTCCATCTCCTGCCAACTGACATAATAATTGGCTGAGAAAGGCAGCCCCTGGATGACGTCGTGATCGATTTTCGAGCCGAGCAGCTGCGGCTCGCCGACAGCGGGAATCATCAGAAACAGACGGCGGCTGACCATCGACTTGGGCCGAACAAACTGAGCCATGATCGGATTTTTGCCTTGAAAGCTATAGATCAGCCAGCAGTCGATGCCTTCTCGAGCCATAGCCTGCTGTATATTTTCCAAGTTCATAGAAACCTCCACATTTTGATCATATCAGTGTGAATTTGTGTCTATCTGTGGACCTTTAAAACAGACCCTAAGACCCGGAAGCACCGTAACACTGGTTATTGTACTTCAAATTGGTGGAGGGAACAACGGCTGTCTTACTACTAAAATTTACCCTAAGGCTACTATAAATTTCTGGATGGTCTGAAAATAAGCCTGATAATTGGCGTAGAGGATACTGTTATGATTACCGCGTTCAAAGATTTGGAGCGTTTTGGGCGGGCCGGCCCAGGCATAAATCCGATCGGCGTGGGTCACATCGACCAGGCCATCGTGGCGGGTATGCATCACCAACGTAGCCCCCTTGAACCGGGCCAGTTTGGCCTGATGATTAAGCGACTGCTCGACGGCTGTTTGCAGTTGGGCCTCACTTACGTCCAACTCGTCCGGCGCGATCCGCAGCAAAAGGCGTTCCAACGGATCGGCGATGCCGCTCTCGATGATCAGGCCGGCGATATGGGGGAAGCGCGCCGCCGCGTGGATGGCATAAATCGAGCCGACGGAGCGTCCAAATAAGATCAACTGTTCCGGCGTTTGGCCGGTCGCGGTGATGATTCGTTCCGCGTCACCGAGCATCGTCTCCAGCGCCGGAAAGCCCGTTGACATGCCATAGCCCCGATATTCGGCCAAAAGGCAGTTGCAGCCAAGTTGCTCAACCGCCGGAACAAAATCGCTCAGATAATCGCCGACGACTTCGCCGTTGCCGTGGAAATGGACAATGGTTTTGGCGTTGGGAAAGGGCTGATGATAATAACAGGCCAGTTTCGCGCCATCGCCGTCGACCCAGAAGGGATCGGGCAGGTGGACTCGGCTGGGGAAGAAGTAGCGCTGGCTGATCAGCGGATGGTTAAGGATCGAGTTGGGCATAGAGCTTCTTTCTCCTGCGGGTGTTAAATAAATGACAAAGGACAAAATAATGATTATAATACCATACTCACCAGTTGTGAACAAGTGTTTACCACTACATGTAGTATCTGTGAAACTATGAAGTACTATATATCCGTTTGATTCTTTGTAAGAGTAGAGCCGATGTCTCAACAAATTGATTTATTTGTGACGGATGATTCCCCATCACAGCCGACAATTTCCGATGTTTATGAGCAAATCCGCCGGGTTTATCGAAGCTATTCGTACCCTTGGGTTATTGGGTACAGCGGCGGCAAAGATTCGACCACGGCTTTGCAGTTGGTTTGGTATGCTTTGGCCGAATTGCCTCCGGATGAGCGACAAAAACCGGTTTACGTTATTTCTTCCGATACGCTGGTTGAAACACCAGTGATAGTTGACCACATTGATGAAACCCTCAATAAAATCGACCAGAAAGCGACCGAAACCGGTCTGCCCTTTCAGGCCAAGAAGCTGACACCTGAATTGGATGACCGCTTTTGGGTTAACTTAATCGGACGAGGCTATCCCGCCCC
>JAGRCC010000352.1:0-675 GCA_020433785.1 Anaerolineae bacterium | reverse complement strand
TAAACAAAGTGGCCGAGCATGGCGAAGTTATTTTGGTTCTGGGCAGCCGTCGCGGCGAGAGCGCTACCCGCGATCAGGTCTTGAAGATGCATCGCTTTACGGGGCATGAGTTAGCACGACACGGTCAGCTTCCGGGTGCCTGGGTTTATATGCCGGTTGAACATTTTACCACAGACGATATCTGGACCTATCTTCTGCAAATCCCCTCACCTTGGGGTGGCGATAACCGCAACCTGGCCTCGATGTATCGTTCTGCTCAGGATGGGGAGTGTCCGTTGGTTGTGGATGATTTAACCCCCTCCTGCGGTAACAGCCGTTTTGGTTGCTGGACCTGTACCGTCGTAGATCGCGATCGCTCCATGGAAGCGATGATCGACTCCGGAGAAGAGTGGATGACGCCTCTGCTTGAATTTAGAGATTGGTTAGCCGCCACCCAAGATCCTACGGTTAAACCGGAACAGCGCGATTATAAAAGCCGAGATGGGCGCATCAAAATTACGGATGATGGCCGGCTGCGCTGGCGGACATATACCCTCGAATTTTCAAAGAAAATGTTAAAGCAACTCTTGCTGGCTCAACGTGAAGTTCAGGAGTATGAGCCAACCTTTACCTTGATTAGTGAAGAAGAACTCCGCGAGATTAGACGGTTGTGGCTGACGGAAAGACAAGATTGGG
>JAGRCC010000351.1 GCA_020433785.1 Anaerolineae bacterium | reverse complement strand
CCTTTAGTATGGAGAGCTACCTCTATGTAGCGCTCATTCTGGCCTCGCTGGTGGCCTACGTGGCCCGGCGCGATACCCTGGCCGGGGTGCTGGTTGGCGTCACCACCCTCACTCGCGGCGACGCCGTCCTGCTGGGCGCTTGCCTGCTGACTTACGATTCTCTGACGCAACGTCGGCTGCGTTGGCGGCTCATTCTGCCCGCTGTCGGCATTCCGGGCATGTGGTATTTGTTTGCTACCGCCTACTACGGCTCGCCCTTTCCAGCGACCCTCAGCGCCAAAACAGCCCAGGGTGATTTCAACTGGCTCGGCCGGCGATTTCTTGGCGGTTTCCAAGACTATTGGCATGATTGGACGAAAGATTACTCGCGGCTTTTCTATCTGTTCCCTATTCTTATTATCCTGGGTTTGGTTCGTGCGCTGCAAACCGACTTACGCTGGCTGATTCTCATTGGCCAAAATATACTGTACATCGCCGCGTTTGTGGGGTTGGGCGTTACATTTGCCGAATGGTACTACGCGCCCCTGATGCCCGGTGTGGCGCTGTTGACAGCCCGGGGCATTCAATTTGTAGCCCATCTGCCCACCCGAACCCAGTCGACCACACCGGCGCGGTGGCAGCTTTGGTTATCGACCGGACTGGCGGCTATCCTCACCACGATTTTATTAGTCACCCTGTATCCGGTCACCCGCGATCTCATCGCGGCCAACCCTGATTGGAAAGCGCAGGTCTATCCGGCCACCGCACGTTGGCTGGCCGAAAACACCTCCGCCGCCGCCAACCTGTCCACCATCGACATCGGCCATTTGGGTTATTGGTCGGGCCGGCCCATCATCGATATCGTCGGCCTGGCCCAGCCGGACGTGCCGGCCCACATCGCCCAGGGGGATTTTGGTTACGCCATCCGCCACTATCAGCCTGATATGGTGTTGATCGGCGCGTTGTGGCTACCCGAAATCCAGAGCACACCCTGGTTTCAAGCTGATTACGTCCCGCGTCAGGCCTTCAAGTTTCCGGCGATGGCCGAACCGCTGGTGCTCTTCACCCGTCTCGATGGGGTCAAGGTTCAGGATCAAAATATTCCCCCGGCTGAAATTCAACCGCTGCGGGTTGACTTCAACCGGCAGATTACGCTGACCGGCTACCACCTCAACCAGCCCATCGTCGCCGGCAATCCGATCCATTTGACACTGTTTTGGCAAACCGAGGCACCCATCGAAATCGATTTCACCGTCTTCGTCCAATTGGTCGATGCTAACGATCAAATCGTGGTTCAGGGCGACAGCAAGCCCCAAGGCGGCTTTTATCGCACTATCCACTGGCAGCCTGGCGAGTCAATCATCGACAACTACACCTTACCGCTGCCGGCCAATCTACCGGCCGGTTCGTACAACATATTGTTTGGCTTCTATGAAGCGGGCAGCGGCGCCCGCCTGCAAATCCTTAACGAAGATGGCGAATTTCAAAACGACCATGTTCGCCTGCCGGAGATACAGGTACAAAGTCCGTGAAAATTGTGTCTAGCTCTTTTTAGAGGTAAAATCTTAATTGTTCGGAGAGAAACGAGTACCCCTATGTTATTGACCGATACAGACGAAAATCAAAGAAGTGTGATCCGGCTGGCCCTACCCAGCAAGGGTCGCATGGAAGACGAAACAGTGGAGTTTCTGCAAAACTGCGGCCTCTCGGTTAAAAAATTCAACCCACGCCAATACATCGCCTATATTCCTGAACTGGACAACCTGGAGATCTGGTTCCAACGTACGGCTGATGTCGTCCGCAAAGTGCGCGATGGCGATATCGATTTGGGCATTGTCGGCTTCGACAAGATCGCCGAGTATCGTGGCAGCGATGAGAGCGTGGTCATCATTCACGATGCGCTGGGTTACAGTCCCTGTCATGTGTCCGTTGCCGTGCCTGAGGCCTGGTCTGAGATCAACACTATGGCCGATTTAGCCCGGCTAGCCGCCGAGCGCAGTGATACGCGGCCATTACGAGTGGTCAGCAAATATGCCCGGTTGGCCGAGTCGTTCTTGCAGGATCATCACGTCTCACCGTTTCGGATCCTGCACGCTGACGGCGCCCTTGAAGCCGCGCCGCAGATGGGCACAGCCGATTTCATCATCGATGTGGTCAGCACCGGCGTTACGCTCCGGGAAAATCGATTGAAGGAGTTGGAGGACGGGCTTTTACTGCGCAGCCAGGCCACCTTCATCGGCAACCGCCGCGCGCTGACCGAGCGACCAGAGGTGTTGGCTCTTACCCATGAATTCCTGGAACGCTTCGAAGCACATCTGCGAGCCTTAGACCATCTAACGGTGATAGCTAATATGCGCGGCCAATCCGCCGAAGATGTAGCTCAAAAAGTATTCAGCCAGCCTAATCTGGGCGGGTTGCAGGGACCAACCATTAGTCAGGTTTACCTGCGTGAACCGTCCGAAACGAATTGGTACGCGATTAGTATTGTTGTTCCCAAGAAAAGGTTGTATGAAGCCATCCGGCAGATACGCCAAATCGGCGGCAGCGGCGTGCTAGTTCTGCCCCTACGTTATATATTTGAAGAGGAACCCCCACGCTGGCAGAAACTGCTCGAAACCCTTAATCTGGTGAACACCCCTCATGGCCGCTGATCTGTTTCGATTGTTCGACGCTGCGGAAGCCAGACAAACTTTGCTGCGCCGTGCACCGGTGGGGGATGTGTCAATCACGCCCAGCCTGGCCAAAGGGCTTGAACGGGTTTTCGGCGAGGTGGTAGCTTTGGAAGAGGCCGTCCGTCGTATCCTAACCGATGTACGCGGGCGAGGCGACGCGGCGGTGCTCGACTGGACGGAAAAAATTGATGGAGTGCGGCTCCAAGCGCTGGCCGTTGACCCGGCCGATATCGAGACCGCCTACACCCAAATTCCCGGCGATCTGCGGGACGCCCTCCA
>JAGRCC010000350.1 GCA_020433785.1 Anaerolineae bacterium | reverse complement strand
AAGACCATTCAAGTTATTCCGCACGTAACCAACCAAATCAAGGCACGGATTAACGAGGTGGCTCGGCACCGCCAGGTTGATATTGTGATTGTGGAAGTCGGCGGCACCGTGGGCGATATCGAAAGCCTGCCGTTTTTGGAAGCCCTGCGCCAGATGCGCAAGGATGCCGGCCGGAACAACACCTTTTACATCCACGTCACCCTGCTGCCTCATTTGCAAGCAACCAACGAACTCAAAACCAAACCCACCCAACACAGTGTCCGCGAACTACGCGGCATCGGTATCCAGCCGGATATGATTATGTGCCGGGCCGATCTGCCGGTTGGGAATGATTTGCGGGAGAAAATCGCCCTTTTTTGCGATGTCGAACGCGAGGCGGTTATCCCGCTGACTACGGCCGACACCATTTACGAGGTGCCACTAACGTTGGAAGAGGAAGGCGTGGCCGACTTTATTTGCCGCCGGCTGAATATAACTTGCCGCGAGCCCGACCTATCGGAATGGCGGCGGATGGTCGAACATATCAAGAAACCCAAGCCCACCAGCGTCACGATCGGTATTGTCGGCAAATATGTCGAACTGGAAGATGCCTACATCAGCGTATACGAAGCGCTCCACCACGCGGCCACCCACCAGGATTGTGAAGTCAATATCGAGTGGATTCCATCGGAGAACCTGGAGCGCTTGCGCCAGATTGAGCGGTTGGAGCGGGTCGATGGCATTGTGGTGCCCGGCGGCTTTGGGGAGCGGGGCATCGAAGGCAAGATTGTGGCGGCCAGGTTTGCTCGCACGCGTCAGGTGCCGTATCTGGGTCTATGCCTGGGCATGCAAGTTATGGTCATCGAACTGGCTCGCCACGTTTTTGAGAGCGACAGTCCCAATTCGACTGAGTTTAATCCGACAACCCTTTATCCGGTGATCGATCTCATGGCCGACCAGCGAGATATTGCCGGTTTGGGGGGAACCATGCGGTTGGGCAGCTATCCCTGCCATTTGAGTGATGGCACCATCGCCGCCCAAGCTTACCAAGTAGAGTCGGTTCACGAGCGCCATCGCCACCGATTTGAGTTCAAAAATGAATTTAGAGACGTGCTGGCCGAAGCCGGGTTGGTCTTCTCCGGCCTGTCGCCGGATGGCCGGCTGGTGGAAATAGCCGAACTAAAGGACCATCCGTTTATGCTCGGCAGCCAGTTTCACCCGGAGTTCAAAAGCCGCCCGACCCGGCCGCATCCCTTGTTCGCTGCCTTTGTCAAAGCCGCCCGCGAACGAGGTCAAATGTCAGCCAAAGAACAATTTGAGCCGATTCTCGAAGCTCAGCCGACCACACCTTAAGCCCCGATCCATCACGATTGGCTTGACTTGGTTTTGACATTCTTCATTGATTAATTGTAATAGGTAGTCTCCGCTGCCTTTATTTGGCCCGGATTTCTCAATCCGGGCCAAATCTATCGTCCGGGACTTACGCAAATGTCCGATTTTGTAGCGTAAATTGCCAATTTGCGCCAGGAGTATGCCCAAACCAGGGAACAATTTGGCAAATTGTTCTACACTTTGTGTAAGCCCTGTCGTTATCACCTAAATTTGCCCTTAACAAGGTTTACTTTTTACATAATATGGGGTAAACTGTTTACCATAATGTTTTAAGTTTGTAACCTTCCACTGTAATGACCATACAAGACGCCATTGAACGTTATCTTAAACAAATCAAGCGGAGTAAGAGTCCCAATACGGCTGTGGCCTATCGGCGTGGGCTTAACGCGTTTGCCGAATGCCTGGCGGACGCTGACGATCCCGTCGATTTTGAAGCTGCCGATGTGGCCACCTTATCGCCGCTCTGGATTGAAACGTTTCTCAACCAGCTGCAGAAGCAGTCGGTGTCAACCGAGCATCTGTACACGACTGCCGTCGCGGGCTTTTACCGCTATGTTGCGGCGCAAGAGTGGGCCAACCTCAACCTGTCCACCCTCGATTTTGAACTTAGCCAGCGTCGCAGCCAGGGCAAACGACTGCATATCTTCCCTGAGGAAAATCTCGAAAAGTTACTCAATAAGATGGAAGAAGCCGTCAACCGGCCGGCTGAGTCGATGGCTCAAAAGCTAACCATTCATCGTGACACCGCCCTACTGGTTACCCTGGCCGACACCGGCCTGCGGGTTTCGGAAGCGTGCGGGCTGCGCAAAGGCGATCTGGACTGGGAACGCCGGCGAGCAATCATCATCGGTAAAGGCGACAAACAAGCGATTGTCCGCTTCTCGCCGCGATCCTTGGAGCGTATTAGCGCCTATCTCAGCCTACGCTCCGAACTCGACCAACAACAGGGGCGACAGAAGGTGCTGCCGATTTTTGCTCGCCACGACAAACGGGCCAGCAAACGCATCCTGCCGATCTCGGCTAGGACGGCTGAAAATATTGTGACCGACTACGTGGTCCATTTTCTGGGCGAAGAGGCGCGGGGCACGATCACCCCTCATACGTTTCGGCACTATTTTGTCACGCGAGTGGCTCGGCAGCACGATATTTTAGTGGCGCAGAATCTGGCCCGGCATGAAAGTATTAGCACCACCTCCGGCTACACCCATCTCACCGACACCGAAATCGACCAAGCTTATGAGGCCATATTTAGCCAGGAGCCGTCTGAGCAGGATGACAGCTAACGTTTATCTGACGGGAGAAAAAGATGAGACAAAATTTTAAGTATGTGGTACCGCTCCTCATTTTAATGATGCTGTTGGTTTCGGCCTGTGAATTGCAACGATCCAACGAGGGCGATATTGCCGTTGAACCACCGGACGTAACTGGGCCAACCAGCGCACCCCCCACCGAACCAGCGCAGCCGCCCCAAGCAGAGCCTTCGGCGGAACCTAGCCAGGAAGCCCCGGCAGCCGGCGGCGGCACCGGTACTGAGATTATCGAAGCCGACGGAGTTTCAGCGCCGGAAACGCCCAGTGAAGGCGCGGTCACACCCGGTACAGTGGTCTTGAAACTCAACGAAGAAGCGTCGATTCAGGCACGCAGCGTTGAGCTAGACAATAACATCGTCGTTTCCGGCGTTAACAGCCTCGATCAGAAACTCCAAGAGATCGGCGCCAGTGATTTACAACCGGTCATGGGGGCCGTGGCCGACAGCACAGGCCAGGACCTTAATACTTTATCGATCCAGGCGGAAGAAATCAGCCAGTTGTACACCGTCAGCTTTTCCGAGGATAAAGATCCGGTTGAAGTGGCTGCCACCCTTAATGAAGATCCCAATGTTGAGTTTGCCGAGCCGGATTATATCGCCGGCATCACCGGCCGTCCCAGCTATGCTCCGGCCCCTTTACAACCCAACGATCCCTTTTTTAGCAAACATCAATGGAACCTGCAAGCTATCCAAATGCCCGCAGCCTGGGATGTGACTCGAGGCCAGGATATTGTAGTGGCCATCATCGATACCGGCGTGGCGTTTGATGCGCCTGATCTGGCCGGTACGGACCGGATGACCGGCTACGACTTTGTTAACAATGACGCCGACCCCCGCGACGATAACGGTCACGGAACCCACGTGGCCGGCACGGTAGCCCAAACCACCAACAATGGTATCGGCGTGGCCGGCGTGGCGTTTGAAGCGACGCTGCTGCCGGTTAAAGCCTTGGGAGCCAGCGGCAACGGCAGTTACTCTGATATTATCAAAGCCATCACCTACGCGGTCGATCAGGGCGCAGATGTCATTAATATGAGTCTGGCCGGACGCAACGGATCGCAAGCTTTGCAAGAGGCCGTAAGATATGCCTATGATCGGGGGGTGGTGGTTGTGGCCGCTGCCGGCAACGATGCTCAACCAACGGTTTACTTTCCGGCCGGTTATGATCAATATGTCATTGCGGTCGGCGCGGTTCGCGTTGATAACGCCAAAACCAATTACAGCAACTATGGTTCGGCGCTCGATTTGATGGCCCCCGGTGGCGATGTCGGCGTCGATCAAAATAATGATGGGTACGGCGACGGGGTTTTGCAGCAAACGTTTAATTCGTCCGGCTCAGGCTTTAGCTATCGCTTCTTTGAAGGCACCTCGATGGCCTCGCCCCATGTGGCCGGTTTGGCGGCGCTGCTGTTTGCTCAAAACCGCAATGCCTCACCCGATCAAATTGAAAAATATATGACCGACAGCGCCCGCAATCTGGGGCCGGCCAATGAATTCGGCGCCGGACTCATTCAAGCGGCCAATGCGCTCGCCTTAATTAGCCCGCCTATTGTGACGCCCACGACCCAACCGTCTACGGCCACCCCCACTCCTACACCGACAAATACCCCTACCAATACCCCTACTCCTGAGCCAACCGTCGAACCGACGATCGAACCCACCACCCAACCCACCATTGAACCGACCACCCAACCCACTACCGAACCCACTGTCGAACCGACAACCGAACCCACTACTCAACCGACCACCCAGCCAACGATCGAACCCACCTCTCAACCGCCGATAGCCTCAGGCAGCGATCTCATCGTGAATGGCGGTTTTGAAAATGATGATCGCTGGATTTTTGGCGATACGCCCGTACGTGGCAGCTTTGACTCCGGGCAGGGGTTAAACGGCAGCCGCGCCCTCAAGTTAGGCATTACCGACGGCCGGGATATCTTTAGTTTCACCTCGGCCTGGCAAGAAGTAACGATTCCGCCGGAAGCCAGCCAAGCGACACTTACCGCCCACATCTTCCCCATTAGTCAGGACTCGCAGGGGGTTGATGCGCAGAACATTCTGGTGCTCGACCAGAATTTCCGTGTTATCAGAACTCTCTCCCGCGAATTAAGCAACAGCCAGACTTGGGAGACGCGCACCTTTGATCTATCCGATTTAAAGGGGCAGAAGGTCTATATTTACTTTGGTGTATTTAATCGGGGCCGAACCGGACTGCCCACCGCGATGTACGTTGATGATGTCGCGCTCACTTGGGCTAAATAAATAAAAAATCCGCCAAAAGTCTAGCTTACACAACCTCATTTATCTGCTATAATAGAGCCAGTCACATTTGTGATTGGCTCTATTTTTGTGGTCGACTGTGCCGGAAAAGAGGAGAGATAATGGTAGATTTAAAGGCAGTGGTTCAAGCATCCCAAACCATCTCAAAAGAATTGGAAATAGCCGGTTTGCTGAAGGCTCTGGTCAAAATCATTCTGCAGCAAACCGGCGTCCACGTGGCGATGGTTTTGCTGGAGCAGCAAGGACAATGGCTTATAGAGGCAACCGGCCGGGCTGACCAAGATCAGATCGATGTACTGCAAGCTCAATCCGTTGAAGATCACTTACCGGTATCGATGGCCTTTGTGGACCGGGTCATTCGAACCAAAGAAAAAATGGTCTATTCAAAAAACGATCCGGCTTTAACCGATCAAATTCCAAAAGAGCCGACCGGCCTTAATTTTTTTGTCATCTATCCGCTTTTGGCGGATCAAGAGCTAAAAGGGCTGCTCTATTTAGAGAGCCAGCCGGCCTTATCTTCAGAACTGTTTGAAGTGCTCCAAATTATCACCTCACAAGCGGCCCTCTCCTTAGAAAATGCCCAAGCCCACCAGCAGCTCAAGGACGCAGTTGTTGCGTCTCAAAAAATAGAGGAAAATCTCAAGAACAGCGAAGCGCGCTACCTCCACCTAATCGAATTGTCGTTCGACAGTATTATCATTCATATCAATCGTAAATTTGTTTATATTAATCCGGCCGGCGCCAAACTTTATGGAGCGCGTTGTCCGGAAGAGATAATTGGTCGATCGGTTTATGATTTCGTCCACCCTGACGACTTAGATGTGGTGAGACCCCGCATCCAGCGCATTGAAACTGAAGGTGTCAGTATATCGTTGACGGAGCAGAGATTGGTAACGATCGATGGACGAACTATCATCGTTGAAGCCGCCGCTGTACCAATTATATATGAAGGCCAACCGGCTATTCAGGCTATTATCCGCGATATCACCCCCCGCAAGCGAGATGAAGCCGCCCTGGTGGCCAGCGAAGCTAAATTTCGGACCTTGACTGAAACGACTGCCTCGGCTGTATTCATTTTTCAAGGTGATCGGAATCGCTATGTTAACCCCCATGCTCAACTGCTCACCGGCTACACCGAGGCCGAATTACTGGCGATGAATTTTTGGGATATCGTCCATCCTGATCAGCAGCAGTTGGTCAGAGAGCGAGGCTTGGCCCGCCAGCAAGGCCAACCGATTCAAAATCGCTATGAAATAGCGATTTTAACCAAAGACGGCACCCCTCGCTGGATTGAAGCCACATTAGGCACCATTGAATTTGAAGGCAAACCAGCGATCCTTGGCACCTCCTTTGATATAACAACCCGCAAAAAAATTGAAGCCGAACGCGAGCAACTATTAGAGGGCGAACGCAACCAACGCCTACTCTCAGATACATTGGGGCAGGTGTTTTTGGCGTTGGCTTCTCACCTTCGCCTCGAAGAGGTGCTAAATGAAATTCTGGTTCAAACCCACCGAATTATCGCTTATAATGCCGCTGATGTCGCCTTACTTAATAATAAAGCATTACAAATTGTCCAATGGCAAGGCTATGAAAAATATGATAAGGAAGAGGCAATCTTTCAGTTGGCCCAGCAAGTTCCCGACTTCCCTCTTGACGCCTCTTTGATACTAACTCACCAACCTGTCATTATTACTGATACCCACAAACACCCCCAGTGGGTCATGCTCAAGGATTTTGAGTGGATTCGCTCGTTCATCGGTCTGCCTCTTTATTTGGGGGATAACGTCTTAGGTGTGCTACATTTGATGGGCGACTCGCCCGGACGATTTTCATCGAAAGATCTAAAATACCTGCAACCGATAGCTCAAGCCGCCGCCATCGCCATTGAAAATGCCCGCCTATATGAACAAATTCAGCGGGATTTGACCGAGCGTAAAGACACCGAGCAGGCGCTGATCCAGACCAACCAACAGTTACTGGCGCTGCAACATGCCGGCGCTACTGTGGCCATCAGCCTCGACTCGCAGCACGTGCTTGATACTATTTCCATAGAAATGCCCAACCTTGTCGGCGTCCAGGGCTGCCTCATTTACGATTGGAACAGCCAAGCCAACACTATCTCAGTTGCTGCCCGATATAACGTTGCCCCCAGCCGGTCGATAACTTATGGCGAGCACTGGCTGGATGATTATCCGCTCATCAAACAGGTCTTAATTAGCCGGCGGGCCGAACAGATTAATGTCGATCAAAGCCAACTACCGGACAGCCATTTAACGTTTATGACGGCCCTGGCCGCCAAATCCATTCTGGTTTTGGCCATGGAATTTCAGGATGATCTTTTCGGCGCGGTCGTGCTGATTGAGCAAAAAAGCGCCAGAATGTTTGACTATGATGAAATAGCCTTAGCTCAATTCCTGGCCAACCAAGCGGCCACCGCCTTGGAAAACGCGCGGTTATTTGAAAAAACCAAACGGGAAATAGCCGAACGTCAGCAAGCGGAAGCCGCTCTAAAAGAGTCTGAGGCCAACTTGAGAGCCATCTTCGATAACAGCTTGCAGGCGTTCATTCTTATTGATTCCCAGCATATCATTCGAGCCATGAATAAAGCGGCCCAGTATGGCCTTCGATTAGTGACAAAAAATACCGTTGTTGTCGGCGATAACTTCTTGGATATTGTGCCAAACGAGACTTTGGATGAAATTTGCCAGAGTTTTGACAGAGCTTTGCGAGGTGAATCAACCCAACATGAGTATAAAATAAAACTTAGAGAAGTTGATTACTGGGTTGAGTGCCATTACGATCCGGTGCTCGATGAAAACAACCAGATCATCGGCGTTTGTTTTAGCAGCATTGATGTAAGTGAGCTTAAGAAGGCTACCGAAACGATTCTGGCTAATGAAGCCCGGTTGCAAGAAGAAATGCAGATCTTATTACAAAACACGCAAGCATTGGTCAGCCGCTTTAACTCGGCTGAGTTATTAGAGTCGATTGTCAATCGAGCCAAAAATCTCATGCAAGCCAGTGACTGTGTGGTAATTTTATTAGACCAGGACAGCCAGCAGTTGGAGACGATTACGCCAAGACAATTTGATTTATCCAAATCCGACAGCCGGCAGCTTTTGAACCAAGGCACGTTAATAACTAAGGCTTTAACCAGCCAGGAGACTCAGGTGACCGACTTGGGATCCGCTGATCGCCAGATGAGAACCTTACAAAGGCTGCTGCTGCTACCGGATACCAGCACCCTGGTCTGTACACCGTTGGTGATTCACCATACGAACTTAGGCGTGCTGCTGCTCTGGCGCGATGAACCGTTTACTGAACATGAGCTTCATATGATCGGCGCGTTCGCCAGCCAGGCCGCATTGGGCTTGGAAAACGCACGCTTGTATCATCGCAATCAGCAGTTGGCCATCCAACAGGAGCGCCATCATTTAGCGCGCGGTTTGCATGACTCGGTAACGCAGTCAATTTACAGTATTGGCTTGGCTGCCGAAACCGCCTTAAAATATCTAGATGACCCGTCAGACCACAAAACTCGTCAGCCCATTGAGTATATTCGAAGCTTATCAAAGACCGGGCTGACGGAAATGCGTGAACATTTATACCGGCTGCATCCGGCTCCGTTGCAAGAAAAAGATCTGGTTTCAGCCTTGCGAGAACACTGCGCTCAACTGGCCATCCAATACGAACTTGAAATTAATTTTCAAGCGAACCTGGCGGCGTCTTTAACGCTCAACCAGCAGGATGGCCTATATTATATGGCCCGTGAGGCGCTTTGGAACGTGATCAAGCACGCCGAGGCCCAGCGGGTCGAGATAAAGCTCACTCAAGAAAGTAATGACATTATCCTGTCGATTGAAGATGACGGCATCGGTTTTGATCTGGCGGGGCTCAATCAAAACAAAACTATGGGGTTGAGGAGTATTTACGAACGAGCCGATTTACTCAACGGCTATGCGATTCCGCAATCCAAGCCGGGGCAGGGCGCCCGCCTGGTAATTACTATTCCGGTTGAGCTGGAATAATTGCAAATTCAAACCAAATTCTCATATTCTTCTAATCTTATTTCGTAGTGCAGTCGTGTATAGTATATGGTATATGGGGGTAGGTACCTGTAAAATAGAAATTTTGTGATCGGTCTTTAAAGAGTTAAGCTAATTCAATTTGGAGAGGAATTATCCATGAACTACACCAAACTTTTAATTGTAGATGATCATACCGTCGTGCGTCGAGGTATCGAAATGATTGTCAACACCGAACCAGATCTACACGTTATTGGTGAAGCCAAAGATGGCCTTGAAGCATTTAACAAAGTCAAAGAGTTACAGCCCGATATCGTGCTGATGGACTTATTTATGCCCAAGGGGAACGGTATTGAAGCCATTTTGAAAATCAAAGAAGACTCTCCGCAGACTAAAATTCTTGTTCTCACAGCCCACATCGACAACGACCATGTGAGTGCTGCGATGAATGCCGGCGCCGATGGCTACACGCTTAAAGAGGTCGACGGCAATAAATTAATCGACGCCATTCGTTCAGTGAGCAATGGGGGTATGGCCCTTGATCCTCAAGCCGCCCGATTTTTATTCAACGGTGAACCCAAACCTGTCGAGCCGGAGCCAATCGAAGTTATCCATTTAACCGACCGGGAACGAAGTGTGTTAGAATTGGTGACCCAAGGCTTTAGCAACCGAAAAATAGCCGAATGCCTCAATTTAAGTATTGGCACTGTAAAAATCCACGTAAGTAGTATCTTGGGTAAATTAAACGTTACCAGTCGTACCGAGGCTGCTGTCAAGGCCACGCAGCTTGAAATTGTCGGTGAGAAAGTTTACCATTAAGGCTTTTAGCCCTAAATATAGGCCATTTGGCTTAGGCGACTGGGATAAAATTAGCCATTGGATATAGATAACATTATCCGACTGCCAGTGTTCACCTCTCTAAAAATAAAGTATACTGCTATATAGTAAAGTACAGTCTTGTATATTAATGAAACAAAATAGTGAGGGGATTAAGAACATGATGACGACTCAAAACACCCACCAGTCGTTCCAAAATGAGATACTAACTGTCCGCGAAGCGGCCAAATATTTACGCGTCAGCCGCGTTACAATATGGCGATGGTGCAAACTAGGCGTCATTCCGGCCTCTCAGGTTGGTCGCAGTTGGCGTATTCGTCGCGACGATTTGATGCAAGTATTAGATGACACTAAAGTCGAAGTTATTGAAAACTGATCGCCGCCACATAAAGATAACCTTCCCGAATGGTTTGGGGTAGTCTGCTCAAACCATTTTTCTTTTCCCGATTGGTTAATTTTTCTATGAAGTAACCCAGGACCAACTTAACTTTATTGTACAATACCTCTCAATGCCTTTTCCTCATTTCAAAACAACTCCACTTTAGCGGGTGTATCTTAACGATTTACTTGTCGATCGTGCCCATAAATGATAAAATTTAATAGATCGTTTTTTGCTCACAACGGATCGCCCAGCCCAAATTAGGGCAAATTTTACCAGCCGGGCCGAGCAGCCGGCGCTCGACCGAAATTAAGTAAAGCCGAACCAATCTCAATTTGCCCCTTACAATCAGTTAGTGATAACTTACCTAAACAGTGAAATTGAGTAACGCATGACACCACCTACCGGCTATGGTGACTCTTTGGCCATCCCAAATCAATTACAACAGGTATTACAACAGGGCATCGATGCGGCTAAAGCCGGAGATGTAGAGCAGGCCCGGTTCTTATTGTTAGATGTGGTTGAACAAGATCAAACTAACGAAACCGCATGGTACTGGCTTTATCAGGTTTTTGACCGCGTCGATGACAAACGGGTCTGTCTGGAAAACCTGGTCATTATCAACCCTCAAAATCGATGGGCCAAGCAGAAACTGCTGGAACATCTAACCGCCTATCCATCTACCGGTGTCCCCAGACAACAACAAGCTAAAGCCAAGCGAAAAAAAAGCAGCCAAAAACAAGCTGAGGTCGTCCAAACATCTCGCCGGCCGGTGACTTTAAAGTTGATCATCGCCTTCTGGTTGGGTATTTCGATCATCCTGCTGAGCGGCGGCATCATCTCAGCCGGCGAGTGGCTGGCCTTAGCTTTGAGCGGCCGGATCGAACTGACCGATCTAACCCTTATTCAGTAATTTGATCTATTAGTCACCATAAGCTTTATCACCGTTGGCTTGCTAGGTTTTTATATTACGGTTACACTATTTATACAATCAATGGTCGGCTTCTATGGCAGTATTCTATTAGCGCTGGGTTTACTTTTAATCGGCCCTACCTTTAGCCTTATTTTACATCCGCCCAATTACGCCACCATGATTTGTACAGGGGGCGTAGCCGGAGTCATTGTTCTATTGACGTTAGCCAGCCTATCCGGATTTCAGAGCAAATCAAACCATGATGAATGAGCCACGGGAACTGGGCCTTAAGCCGCTGCTAACCTTACCAACCTCTCAAACTTTGTCAAAACGGCGACTTCTTGACCTCGACGAAATTGAAGGCGCCGACCTGGCTTTGGTCGGCGGCAAAGCATTCCGGCTGGCCCAACTAAGAAAATATGGTCTCACTGTACCCCTAGGCCTGGTTTTAACTGCCGAGTTCTTCAAGGCCCAAATAATGGCCGCCAAACTGACGCCGTTGTGGGCTGGTTCGCCCGATATTGCCGTTACCGCCGAAGCTCTTAATTGGTTGGCCGACGCCCTCAAACTAAAACCCTTGGCCGGCGAACTCTCGGCCGAACTTGACAGCCGGCTGCAATCCACCTTCAGTCCAGATATCAACAGCTTCGCGGTTCGCTCATCCGTCATCGATGAAGATCACCGCGATCACTCCTTTGCCGGCATGCACCTGACCGAATTGGGCGTTCCTCGCAGCGCCCTGCCCATCGCCATCACCCGCTGTTGGGCCTCGGCGCTAAGCGGGCCAACGGTCAAATACCGCCAAGTGCATGGCCTCTCTATCCAAAGTATTCGGGTGGCCCTCATCATCCAGCCTCTGCTTTCTCCGGAAATTTCCGGTGTGGCCTTTACCATCAACCCCCTCACCGGCGCACGTGACGAAATCATCATCGAGGCCACCTGGGGCTTAGGCAATTCGCTGGTCGCCGGTCAGATTCAGCCCTACTACTACAAAATTGCCGCCCAACCACCCGATTATCCCATCATTGAGCAGCATTCCGGAACCGTTACTCCCGCCTCAACCAAAGTCGCGGCAGTGACCGACCAACCACTGACCACCGCTCAAATCGCCGATTTAGCCCGACAATTAGAGCAAATTCAGGCACTGATGGGTGAACCACAAGATATCGAATGGGCTTATCAGGATCACCACTTTTTCATTTTACAAACGCGCCCGGCGACGGTGGTTCCGCAAATCCAACCGACTCAAAATCTGGAATGGACACGCCATGGCTACGCGCAACATCTACCATCACAGCCTTCCCCCCTGTTTGGCGCTCTTTTAGACGCTATCCAACCCCAAGTCATTCGCTTTTTGACAGAGTTAGGCTTAAAGGTTGACCCCTTGTCGCCTCTCGAAAAGCTTATTTTGGGCCGGCCCTATCTCAATCTAACGTTAGTTAAGACCGTGATGGCCCAAGTTGGTGTTACCTCCGGCAGCTTGCTGCACATGCTAGGCGATACAAAAGCCGTCAGCACCGGCCCTGTATTTGCTATCGATTGGAAAACCGCTTGGGCTGCCCGCCATATCTACCGGTCAATCTGGCAGCAAATCCGCCGTCTGACCGGCACCCTAACCAATATTCAAGAAGCGGTCGATCACGCTATCACCAATTTAGCTATCCCCCAAGCTGCCCCCTCAGCCGACCGGTTGTTGGTTCAACTTCGCCAACAACCTCAATGCTATGGCCGAATAAAAACAGCCCAACTCACCCTGACCCTTGGTCGGATTATCCTAACCGGGCTTGGAGCCAAACTGTTAACGAACTCGACGCAAACGCCCATCACCACCCTAACATCGGCGGCAGCCCAGGGCGCCGACCTAAATCAGGAGCGGCGGCACGAGCGACTACTAGAGTTAAGCCAATGGGTGCGGTCCCAATCGGTTCAAGCAAGTCGCCCCCAGATGTCCCATTCTCTAGAAAGCTGCTTTCAGTCTGAGCTATTCAAACAGAGGTTCGAAACCTTACTCGCCGAGTATGGCCACCACGCCACCTACGACGTTGAACCTGGCCAACCTCGCTACTGTGAAGTGCCCGACGCGCTTCGGGCGCTCATAGCCACCTATGCCCAAAACGACGCCGGCCCGTATACAGCCGTCGCCAAAAATGCCGCTGAATTGAGCCAACTGCCCTTGTGGCGTCGCTGGTTGCTCCAACCCATTCTGGCCCGACTGCGTAACTTATTGATAAAACAGGATCAGCTTCACGAAAACCTGGTCGAATTCATGGCAGCCGTTAGACAGTGGCATTTAGCCTTGGGTCAAACCTGGTCGGCGACCGGCTGGTTAGAAACACCCGATGATATCTTCTGGCTGACCTTGGAAGAAATAGAACGCACTCTCAGAGTTGAAGAGGGCATGGCGGTAAAGCTCTCCTCGACGATTCAGGTTCGTAAAGAAACTTATGCTATTTACGCCCAAACCACGACTCCGTTTGTGATCAAGGATTCCGAAGTTCCTGCCATTCAGTTAGGCTATGCCGATTCTACCGGCCTCACCGCAGCCGACGTCTTCATCGGCTTGCCGATCAGTCCCGGACAGGCACGGGGCACAGTGGTCGTGGTTCGCCACCCTGACGAGTTTAACGCTATCGCCGATAATGTCATTCTGGTGATGCCTTCGACCGATACGGCCTGGCTGGCCCTGTTGAATTCGGCCGCCGGGCTAATTGTAGAAACCGGCGGCTTGCTCTCCCACGGCTCGGTCATTGCTCGCGAATATGGCCTACCCGCCGTGGCCAATATCCCCCAGGCCACCCAGCGCTTCCAAACCGGCGACAAAGTGTTGGTTGACGGCAGCACCGGCGTGATTCAACTACTGGAACGCCATTCGTCGCCAATACCCTAACCAATTTTCAGCGGAATAAAAGAAGGCCAGTCTCAACTGACTGACCTTCTTACTAGTTTTGTTTTAACTGGAATTCTATTTTCAGTAGGTTACTCTACAGTCACCGACTTCGCCAAATTCCGAGGCTGATCGACGTCAGCACCCCGGCGTACAGCGACGTGGTAGGCTAACAGTTGCAACGGAATGACCGACAGAATTGGCGTTAATAACGCATGCGTTTTTGGAATCTGCAAAATATGCGTCGATTTCTCCGCTACCATCGTATCGCCCTCATTGACCAGTGAGATGACCACACCGTCCCGAGCTCGAACCTGCTCTACCTGGCTGATCATCTTATCGTAGACATTATCCTGGGTGACAATGCACAAAACCGGCATATCTTCATCGATCAGGGCGATCGGGCCGTGCTTCATTTCGCCGGCCGGATAACCTTCGGCATGGATGTAACTAATTTCTTTCAACTTCAGCGCGCCTTCCATGGCGATCGGGTAGTTGACCCCGCGCCCCAGATATAGGAAATGATCCTTCTTGTGATAAAGATGAACTAAGGTTTCGAAATCGTTATAGCCCTCTTTTAAGACCTCACCCGCCAATTCCGGCAAATGGGCCAGATGCTT
>JAGRCC010000349.1 GCA_020433785.1 Anaerolineae bacterium | reverse complement strand
AAAAGAGGCACGGTCAAGCCTCCGGCTGAAGCACTACGATGATAGGATGACAACCATAAAGTTAGCCCTACCTTCAACCGTGGAATGCGTTCCACGATTGAAGTTCAGAACTATCTTCTTGAAGAAGACCGGATTATACTCACAATTAACCGGCAATGTCAAATGAGCTTTTATGGTGACCGGCAATTCTCATTCTAGGGCAAAGCCCTGACAGGGTTTCGCAAATTCAGTCGCGTTGACGACAACTTTTCATTCATAAGTCATGGTTGTCGCCAAATTTTGAATAAAACCTGTCAGGGCTGGTCATTCCTGCCCGGCTCTCATCACCTGCCTGGCTCGACCCCGGTCATAGCGTTAAACTCCTGGATCAAGGCGTCAATCGCGCCGACCTGTTTGGGGATGTCGGTCCAGTAGTTGTCGTCATACCACTGGGCTTGAATTTCCTGGTACGTCTTGCCCTGCTGCTCGACCCAGGTGTAGTATTTCAAGTTGTGGATACGCTTGCGGTCGTAGTAACCTAACTCCTGGACGTAGTCAATGGTCGTGCCGAGTAGATAACGATGGTAAGCTCCGGCAGCGTCCAGCTCGGTGAACTCGCCGCGCTCCTCGTTTAGTTCGGCCAGGCGGCTCTGATACATCTCCATCGAGTCGGTCAGGACGGTCAGGACGATGTCGTTCTCCCCCAATTCATAATACTTGGCAAATTTAATGGCGGACAGGACGTTACCGATACCGGAGATGCCCAGCCAAACCAGTTTTTCAATCAACGCTTCAGCCACCCTCTGCCGAGCCAAATACCGTTTACCGGCCGGTTCGTTGAACAGGCGGATCAGGCTAATCGGCCCCTCGTCATCGACGCCGATGACCATATCGGTGTTTTTGACATTGTGAATCCAGGGTACGTGCTTGTCGCCGATGCCCTCGATGCGGTGTTCGCCAAAGCCGTTGTACAGCAGAGTAGGGCATTGCATCGCCTCGCTGGCGGCGATTTTGCTGCCGGGGAACTGCTTTTTCAAGTAATCGCCGCTGGCAATGGTGCCGGCTGAGCCGGTGGCGGCGATAAAACCCCGATAGTGATCGTGCGGCCCCATCACTTGCTCCAATACTTCATGCATCGCCGGACCGGTCACTTCGTGATGCCACAGGTAGTTGCCCAACTCATCAAACTGGTTGAAGATGACCAAATCCTGGCCCGACCGGCGTAGTTCCCAGCACTTGTCGAAAATCTCTTTGACGTTGCTCTCGCTGCCGGGCGTTTTGATGATCTCACCGGCCACCGATTGCAGCCACTCGAAGCGCTCCTTGCTCATGCCTTCCGGCAAAATGGCAATCGACTGGCAGCCCAACAGGGCCGAGTCGTAAGCGCCGCCCCGGCAGTAGTTGCCGGTTGAGGGCCAGACGGCCTTTTGGGTGGTCGGATCAAATTGGCCGGTCACCAGGCGCGGCACCAGACAACCGAAGGCCGCACCCACCTTATGCGCCCCGGTGGGGAACCATTTGCCGACCGGCGCGATAATCCGGGCGTCGACGCCGGTTAGTGCCTTGGGGAATTCCAAAAACGTCACCGGCCCATAGCCGCCCCCATTCGCCACCGGCTCGTTGTGCCAGGTGATGCGGAACAGGTTGAGCGGGTTAACGTCCCACAACCCGACCTGCTGTAAAGCGCCGACGATATTTTTCGGCACTCGCTGCGGATGGCGCTGCTGTTCGAAAGTGGGGATAATGATGTTACGCTCTTTAGCGCGTTTAACCGACCGCGCCAGGGCTTCTTCGTGAAGGGTTAAATCAATCATGGTATGATCCTTGTAATATAGATGACAAACTGCTGAAATTAGTGCGTAGTTCGTAGTGCGTATTAACCAGCTTTTAACTATGCACTATGTTGTTACAGCCACAAATTTGCATTGTCCGCGAAAATTCTTGGACGCAGATTAACGCTGATTTTCGCAGATTT
>JAGRCC010000348.1 GCA_020433785.1 Anaerolineae bacterium | reverse complement strand
ATGGCGTAAAACTCATCGATCCAGGAGAGTTGGCGGCGTTGTTTGTAGGAGCCTTGCTGCTTATAGACGAATATTAGCAGCAGGGTAAAGACGGCCACAAACGGCAGATAAACCTGGTAGGGCACGTTAAAGGCCGGATCGACGGCCCGGAAAAGCTGCAAATCATAGCGTACCCAGTAGGCCAGGATAAAGGCCAAATTAATCAGCAGGATATCGGACAGGACTAAAACCGTCGTGACTCTATTTTGATCGTTGAATAGGCTGTTAAGCCATTTCATGGCTGATCACCCTCCCATAAATGGCGGCGGTCTGCTGGGCGGTCTTGTCCCAACTAAATTGTGCTGCTTGCGCCAATCCTTTTTCCTTCATATCGAACTGCAAATCCGGCTGACCCATCACCTGCGCCATTGCCTCGGCCAACGCCGCAGTTTCGGCCGGTTCGACCAGCCAGGCGGCGTCGCCAGCCACCTCCGGCAGCGACGAGACCGTACTGGTAATAACGGGCGTACCGCAGGCCATCGCCTCCAAAACCGGCAGCCCAAACCCCTCGAAATGTGAGGGGTATACAAACAATGAAGCGGCATTATACCACAACGGCAGTTCGGCTTGGGGTACATAGCCGGGAAACCGGATCGAATCGGTCAGGTTGAGCGACTCGACTAGTTGAAAAATTTTATCGTAATACCAGCCCTTGCCCCCGGCAATGACCAGCAGCGGCGCTTTTGGATCGCGGGCTTTCCATTGGGCGTAGGCTTTAATCAACCCGTCAACATTTTTGCGTGGCTCAAGTGTGCCCAAAAACAAGACAAAGGTATCGGGTAGCTGCTGCCTGGCTTTGAAGGCGGCAATTTCCAGTTCAGGCAGCGGCTTGAACTCGTTATCGACCCCGCAATAAACAGTGCAAACCCGGCCCGGGGCAACTCCCAACAAGTCGATGACATCGCGCCGGGTACTCTCCGATATCGTCATGACAACTTGGGCCCGTTTGACCGTGTTGGCGGTGAATCGACTCAAATACCAGCGGTTAAACGGGCGAAAGGCCTCGGGAAAGCGTAGAAAGCTCAAATCGTAGACCGTTACCACAAAAGGACACGGTGCCGCCAGCGGCGCGACAAAGGCCAGCGCGTGCAGCAAATCGACTTTGGCCTGGCGCAGTGCCAGCGGCTGCACCATTTGTTCCCATACAATGCGCACTGCCGGTCGCCAGGTCGGCAGCCGGCTAAACTTCAACGCCAACCCCGATGCCTGCGCCTGGAACGCCCGATCGCCCAAAAAGGCGCTGTACTCGAAGTTATCCGGCGAGACCTGCCGCAAACGGGTGAGTAAATTAAAGATGTACCAACTAATGCCCGCGCCTCGATAAGACTGGCTGAGTGATAGCAAATGAGCATTCAACCCAATATGGGCCGTTTGGTTTCGCATGGGCCAATTATAGCACAAGCCTTAAATGGGTGTGAAATTGAGAGTGGGCCGTGATTAATCTCTAACGTGCCCGCATGCGGGCGGCGTGCAGCACCGCAATGATGGTCATCGCTTCTAAAATTTCGCCGTTGAGCACCATGGCCAGCACGTCATCGAAGGCAAACGTGGCGATTTCCAGAAATTCAGTGTCGTCGGGGGGGATGGATGCTGGCTCTAAATCGCGGCCGATAAACAAATGACATGTTTCCATGCAAATCGATTTAGATGAGTAGAAGGAAGCCATCGGAATGAGGGTGTTGGCCCGATAGCCAATCTCCTCCATCAACTCTCGCTGGGCGGTAACGTCGATGGCCTCGCCGGGCTTCGTGCCGCCGGTAGGGATTTCCCAGCGGTGGTTTTCTTGCTGAATGTAACGATATTGGCGAACCATAATCACATGATCGTCATCGATAAAGGGCAGGATCCCGGCGCACTCGCCGGTCCCGAGTTCGCACACGCCATAGATCGTCGTATTGCCGTCCGGCATTTCGGCGATGTCTTCACGGACCCGTATCCACTTGTTTTTGTAGATTTCACGAGTAGAAAGCGTTTTCCAAGGTTGTGGGGGCATTGTATGATCCTTATCAAGTGGACCGATTGATAACAATTTCTTTGGTAAACAATTCCGTGGTTATTATAACACGACCTGAAAAATCCGCACCTCTGACGTTATGGTTAACTAAATATATCGTCATCCCGGCAAAGTAGGCACTCTAACAAAATTCGTGTATCATACAACGGTCAGCAACCTGTGGGTAACCGTGAAAGTTGGGCTTTATGAAAAACAAAAAAGGTATAATGCATCCGGCGGTGATGGACCTCCAGACCGACATGCTAAAAGGCCGCCTTAGCCGCCGGGAATTTTTACGTTTGGCGACCCTATTAGGCACATCGGTAGCGGCGGCGAATGCGTTGACGGGCTGCGGCCTGACCCAAACCGAGTCCACCTCAACCGACTCGGCTATGACTGTTCAGCGCGGCGGCGCACTCAAAATCGGCAGCCGCGTGTTGCCGGTTGATCACCCGGCTCGGCTGGCGACTTTGGAGAGCGGCAATCAGTTCCGCCAGGTGGGCGAGTATCTGACGGCGACTAACCAGCAGAACCTAACTCAACCCTGGTTATTGGATCAGTGGGAGGTCGATGAGGCGGTCAAAACTTGGACGCTGCGGCTGCGGCAGGGGATCACGTTTAACGATGGCCAGCCCCTTACCGTCGATGATGTCCTCTTCAGCTTCAACCAGTGGCTCGATCCCGACGTCGGCTCATCGATGGTGAGCTTACTGTATTATCTTGATAAAACCGGCATCGAGCGGGTAGATGACTACACGCTCCGCCTACATCTCAACGAGCCTCAAATCGGCGTGCCTGAGCATCTGTTTCACTATCCGGCCATAATTTTACCCCGGACCTTTGAGGGCAATTTCATCGAACAACCGGTTGGTACGGGCCCGTTTACGCTGGAGACCTTCGTCGAGGGCGACCGGGCCGTTTTCAAACGCCGCGCCGACTACTGGCGC
>JAGRCC010000032.1 GCA_020433785.1 Anaerolineae bacterium | reverse complement strand
CGCCCCGACGGCAACCGCTTCGTGCCGGGTCGGGGCCGCTTGCCCGACAGCCCGCCCCTCGACATTCCGTTGGCCGGTGAGCCAACCTGGGTGGTGGGCGCGCCGGCTGCCGGGGGCGAGCCCGTGTGGGTGGTCACCCTGGCGGATGGGCGCGTGCAAGCCTTTCGAGTGACGCCGGACGGCTCGGTCGAACCGTTCGACCTTGCGCCGGCTCAACTGCCGCCGGGGATGCCGCCGCTGCTGGTGATGGCCGATCAGACGCCGTCGCTGCTCCTGCCGGCGGCAGATGACTTTTCCCCGTTAACCCATCCGGTGCCGCTCTCGCTGCCTAATCGGTTGGCCTACGTTACGGCTGCCGGCGGTTTGGCCATCGAAGGCGAAGGTGGGACGACGACGTTGGAGGTGACGCCCCTGCCCGATGCCCGCATTTTGGTCGATGAGCACGAGCGGCTGCTGCTGCTCACCGGCCCCTCGACCCTCTACCCGCATGCTGTCCTGGCCGACAACCTCGAAGCCACCGGCATCACCTTAATCGAGACCCGGCCCACGCCGCGCGTGGTCACCACCATCCCCATCCCCGAGCCATCCGTCGTCGAAGGCATCGCCCCCATTTGGGCCGACCTGACCGGCGATGGCGTTCGCGAGATCATTGTTACGCTAAGCAGCGCCGACCAGGGATCGCAGTTGGTGGTCTTCAACGAAACCGGTCAGCAAATCGCCGCCGGCCCGGCCGTTGGCCAGGGCAACCGCTGGCGGCACCAAATTGCCGTCGCCCCCTTTGGCCCCGCCGGCGAGCTGGAACTGGTCGATGTCCTTACCCCTCACCTGGGGCGTATCACCGAGTTCTTCCATATAAATGACACCCATCTAGAGGTGGTCGCCACCGCGTCCGGCTACACCTCCCACCGCCTCGGCAGCCGCAACCTCGACAGCGCCGCCGCCGGCGATTTCGACGGCGACGGCCAGGTCGAACTGCTCATCCCCAATCCCGATTTTACCGAATATGGCGCGCTTCGCCGCACGGCAGATGGCGCGGATGTGGTTTGGACGGTGCCGGTCGACAGCATCATCGCCACCAACCTGGCGGCGGTCACTTCGGAGGAGGGGCATATATTGGTTGGTATAGGTCGGGTGGATTGGGTGTTGCGGGTCTGGCCGTAGAGGGACTGCCTACAATTGATCAAGCGCGTTCCAGATATCGAGCGGCACGTTAGTCAGCCCCCGGCGACTGGGCTGCTGCATTTGCAGCTTGTCAATAACCACGTTGAGATGATGCACCAGCACCTTGATCACGCCACAGGCCACCTTGGGTTGCTCGTTCATTAACGCCCAAAAATCATCCCGGTCAATTCTAAGCGCGGTGATGGCAGTGGTTGAAACATAACTGGATTTGTGCGGCCCCTCGGCCACAATGGCGATATCGCCAATGGTGCTCTTCGGCCCAACCTGAGACACTTTCCCCACATGGTTGATGACCACATTGGCTTTACCGGCAACGATGATAAACAGCGCATCGCCGCGGCCGCCCTCTTGGACAAACGTCTGGTCAGCCTCGATCTGGACCTGGTGAGCAATCCGGGCTACCCCCACTAACTCCTCGCTGTAGAGCTGCTCGAACAAGGGCACACTTTTTAGAAACAGCACTTTCTCAATGGTTGACATGGTCATGCGGTTGCTAAGCCTCCCAAATGTGGCAACAGTTCCCCAGCGTGCCAACCCGCTTGGCGGCCAGGATAAATAGGAGCCGGTATTTCCAAACTAGGCGTGGACAGATTGGCCGTAGCGATATGGCGCTTGGCCTCCAGGGCGGTCTCTCGGACTAACGCATCGCTGTCGTTGAGCGCTGCGGCCACGGGGCTAGCCAGCTCCGCCAGCCCAAGCACGCCAATGCGATGAATCGCGATGGCGTGCAGCCACGGATCGGCGCTGCCGGCCAATTCCTTAAGCCTCTCTGCCATCGACCGCCGTTCCAGGCCAAACCGTGTTTGAGCCATGTCCAAGATGGTGGCCGTGGGCGACTCAAACAGCGGGATTAATAGCTCCCTGGTGTCCCGATTAACCAGATTGTCGATCAACTCAATCGCATAGGCTCGCAGCCGGATGGGCTCGGCCGCCAAAGACCGGCGCGCCGCCTGAATTTCTCGCACGGGGTACACCAGGGCCAGCAGGAAGAAGATACGATCCAGGGCCTGGTCCAGGCGAACCTTGAGCGTTTCGTCCAGGAGTTCGCCGCGCCCCTCACAACCCAGGTCTTCATTCAATACATACAGCCAATAATAATGGCCGATCTCAGCGTTGAGCCGCGGCTGAATGACTTCTTCGTCCATCGTAAAGTTGACCCCGGCCGCCCGCAGCCCGGCCAGAGCCTTGAGGATCGAGGTGCGAACCGTCTCGACCGGCTCGGCCAGATGTTCGAGGAGAATATCGGCAGCGGCCCGGGTACCAATCCGTTCGAGGATCTCGGGGATACGGCGGCGGACATCATGCGCCTGGTGATGACAGGCCAACACTTCCCCTAATTGCGATTCAATCCCCGGCCCATAGCGCACCAGCGCCTCGACCGCCGCCGGGCTGGTGGCCCGCTGGTTAAGCTTGGCCATTAAGAAAGGCGCCAGCGCCGGCGACCGGAGATCACCGGCTGCGCGAATGGCGTTGGTTTGGACCTCGATGTCCTGATCATCAAACAAGGCTATCAGCGGCTCATAGAAGTTTTGCGTTTGCAACGCCCCCAGCACCCGCGCCCCCTCGGCGCGCATGGCCGGCTGCTCACTGCTCAGCATGTGCTTGAGATGCTCGGCGGCATGCATCACGCCGTCAAGACCGCCATACTTAATCAAGCCCACCACGGCGCTCCCTTTCACGGTGGGACTGGTCGCCAACAGGAAGGGGATGATCAGGGGCACGGCCTGAGACCCGTTGATGGTAGTGTAAGCCAAAATAGCGGCGGCCCGCATCTCTTCCTCCGGCGCGTGAAACAGGGCCGTGATGGGTTGGGCATAAGCGGTATTCCCCTCGCGGCCCAGGTAGCGAACGGCCGTTAACCTGACCTCCGGCGCGGGGTGGGCCAGAAGTGGGGCCACGTGGGGGTCCCAGTCAACTTGGGGCGCCGCCTCGATCAGGTGGAGGGCGTGAATAACTTGTAGCGCGTCGTGATGCTGTAAGGTGGCGGCCAAGACCTTGACGGTGGCCTCATCCGCCCCATCGAGGGCATCGTAGTCCAGCTCTAAGCAGCGCTTTTGTAAATTCTCGGCCAGCGCGGCGGTGTACTGCCGGCGCGCCCTGAGCACAATCACCACCCAGCCGGCGATCAGGGCGAACACCAACAGCGACCACGGCACCACGCTCACGCCGTGCACGTGGCCTAACACCAAAAATAACAGCCCGCCCACCCCGATAATGACCGGCTTGAAAATGCCGTCGACGATAGCCTTGGCCCGGGCCCGTAAATCGGCCAGTAGGGGCAGATACAGCAGATTGATGGCCGCCGCGTTAATACTATGTTGAAACACGCCCCCGGAGGCGCGGGCCATCGTCACCGCCCACAGCGCGCCGCTGCTAATCAGAATAAACGACGATCCCAACGCAAAGCTGGCCGGCACCAGCAGCAGCGCGACCAGCAGCCCAAAGCGCTTCATCACCCGGCTGGCGACCACGAACTGCATAACGGCGCTGCCAATCCCGGTCCAGAACAGATAGGTGCCCAGAAAAGCCGACATGCGGCCGGCATCCGCGGCGAAGGTGGCCTGCAGCGCCAGATCAAACTGGTAATCGACCACGTTGACCACCAGGGTCATTATGACGATGATGCCGCTTAATGACCCAAATAGCGGCACTCCCTTTAATTCACGCATGGTTTTGGCGAAGGAATCGCTTTGGGGTTGAGCGCTGGTTGGGGATTGAGCCAGTAACTCGGCCAAGACCGCCCGGTGTTGGCGCCCCAGCCTCGCGGCGCTGGCCATGATGCCGACTTGCGCCAGCGCGATGAAGAAGATAAGGTTCTGAGGCGCAACATAGCCCGCAATCACGCTGAGCGCCGCCCCACCGATGATGGTAGCCATGGCCCCACCCCCGGCAATCAAACTAAATAGCCGTTTGCCCTCGCGCGAGTTCAAGATTTCAGCCGCCAGGGTCCAAAACTGGATGATCCCCAGGACCTGCACCACCTCGAAGTAAACATACATGCCGCCTAAGATCACCAGGCTATTAGCCCAGGGAGTTTCCAGAAGCGCGCGAAACAGCAGCACCCCCACCAGCATCACCCCGGTTGAGCCGATAATCAGCCGGTCCCGGCGGTAGCGCGTGGCCACCCTGGCGTACAGACTGCCGCCCAGCACAATGCCGAACGTCACGCCGATATAGCGGTAAGGAATCGCGTCTCTGGGCAGCGCGCTCAAGAACAGGGCCCGGCTCACCGTTTGGCTAACGACCACGTTCCCGCTAATTAACAGGAAGTAGTAGACAAACAGCAGCCCGACCGTGCCGCCTTCGCCGGGCCGAATTTTGAATATCGATTGGATTAGGTTTTGGCTGGTGGTTTTAGCTGTCATCCTGACCAGGATACCAGATTGTAGCCATCTTGTCTGTCCTAAATTTGGGGCAGTTTTGTCATGGAATTAGGACAATAAGGGGAAGGAATAGTCCCCTGCTAGAGTGTTGGTGCAGGCTTAGAACCACAGATTGACCGAAATTCGCGGATTTCCTCTCATCTTTATCCGCGTTTTTATGCTCATCTGCGGTTCTTCACATTCAGGTAGCTCACCAACACTCAACGGGGAGACGACCGAGGAACGGGAGTCATTAAAAAGAACGTCCGGGCCAGTCGCCGACTGACCCCAGACCGGGTCTCACTGTTTCAAACCTACCCAATCGTGGGCTTCCAGCCCTCGGCGATCCTTACTCCTCAACGATTTCGAACGAATCCAGCGCGGGCTCAAGGATGTAGCGCTGCAACAGATCCCGGAAGTCGTCATCCTTGGCGATGAGCACGCCGACATAGGGCGTCTCATCGATGGTCGCTACGAAGACCGCCGCGGCTTGATCGCCAAAGGGCGTATGATAGATTGACCACGTCGCCAAATCGGTTTTATACTCGCCTACTTTCTCGGCGTCTTCATCGATCCGTTGTTCGATAGCGTCAGGCTCGATGTCGTTGGTGGTGGTGTACGGCGCGACCGCGATGATCGACTCATCGTCGGGGCTGGTGTACTTCGTCATCGACTCGTTGGGCACCCAATTGGGGGGAATGGTCATCGTGATCTGGCCCTCGGCGAAGGGCTTAGGCGCCAGCTCCAGCGCTTTTAACTCCTGCTCGTGCAGATAGGTGACTGCCGCATCCAAGACCGGGTCATCGCCTTCCAGCTTAGCCTGTTCGCTCGCTTCGGTGACCGGCACCCGCACGTCCGGCACCACGCCCACGCCCTGGAAGGTCGGCAGGCCGGTTTCGTCCAGCAGGTTAGTGCCGGCGGTGTAGTTGAACGTGATGTGGCCCGGCAAGATGACCTGGTTGGTGTTGCCGCCCGCCCCGGTCGAGGCATATTGGCCGATGACGGTGGCGCGCTCCGTAAATTGCAGATAGTAGCTCATAAACTCACAGGCGCTGGCGCACACTTGGTCAACCAGCACCACCACTTCGCCGGGATAGGCCGTGGCGTTTTCCGGCGCAGATAAGGTCAACTCATTAAAGTCGCTGATAAACTCCCCGGTCTCCGTGTTGAAGCGGTAGTTCGTTTCGCCGGCAAAGGTAAACGGTTCATCCGCGCTGTAGAGATAGGATAGCATGGCGTACTCAAGCAGCGCCGAGCCGCCGCCATTGCTGCGCAGATCGAGGATGATGCCCGGAATCTGCTGCTGGTTCATCCGCTTAACGAAGTCGCTAAAGATATGGCTTGAGATGCCCGTGCGGGTAAAGCCAGGCCAGGTCACATAGCCATAGCCGTCAACCAGGCTATAGTCCACCGGCATAATGCCTCGATGGGCTTGCGGCCGCTCCAACTCAGCCGCGGTGAACGTAGTGGTCATCACCTCGGTGGTGTCGGGCAGAATGTAGCCCACTTCCACCTGGGTACCTGCGGGTTCGTTGAGGAGATAGGTCGCCTGGGTGAAACGGCGCGCTTCCGGGGAACCGGGGAAGTTCGGCCAGGGGTAGGATGTCTCAACCAGTACCTCCGACGCGGGCCGGCCGTTAATGCTGACCACCTCGGTGCCGAAGGTCAAGCCCGCCGCGTCCGCCGGGCCATCAGGCGTCACCTGGTTAACGATGATGCGACCATCGTCCAGTTCGACGGTCGTCGCGCCCACGCCGGCGCTGCCAAACGCCTGAAATTCATTCCAGACGGCCCTCTCCGCGGGGTCGGTTAAAACAAGGCTCGGATCGACATAGACGTGGGCATCGCCCACCGCTTGTGCCAGGTCGAGCAGCGCCACGGCATAGCGACCCAGACTACCCTCGGCGTCGGCTTGCTCAACTTGGGGCCGCACCGCCTCGGCTAAGGCATCCCAATCCACGTCATTGAAGGTGTTAAAGACGTAGCGCTCCTTCATAAACGCAATCATGGTCTCGAAACTTTCAAGGATGCCTTGGTCCGAGAAATCGGGCGTGGCCGCTCCGGGATTCTCGACCACGTGGGTCAGGCCCACCGGGCTGCGGTCAAACGTAATCTCACC
>JAGRCC010000347.1 GCA_020433785.1 Anaerolineae bacterium | reverse complement strand
GCGCCTTTAAGCGCAATATCCTGCGGGTGTCTCCCGACATTTTGCCGCCTGGCAGCGTTCGTATCAGCGAAGCCTGGGTGGATGACGAACCTTACAGCAATTTCGATGCTGAAGGTTTAACGGTCAAGTTACCTGAGACCAAAGAGCAGATAAGAGTTAAAGTTCGCCTGGTCCCCACTCAAACAGGCGAGGCTACCGAGTAACGCCCGCTGTGGCTATCCAAAGCCAAATGGTCTTGCCTGGGCGGGACGGGTATACGTAATGAGAATCTGGAGTGCGACGTTTGGCTTGTCTATTTAATACGTCAAGCACAAAGTTCGCACTCCAGTCTATTTACAGGAGAACTATGATGGAAATTATTGTTAGGACCATTGACGACGTTACAGTGGCTGATATCACCGGTGATATTGACGGCAAGACGGCCCCTGAGGCCCAGGCCGCTATTTTGCCCCTACTTCAACCCGGTTGCAAGGTCATCGTAAATATGTCTGGCGTGGAATATATGTCCAGTGCTGGGTTGCGCATGATGCTGTCTATGCACCGAGAAACAGCCAGTAACAAAGGCCATCTCGTGTTGGTTGGTTTATCTGAAGATATCCAAGACACGATGTCTGCCACAGGCTTTCTAAACTTTTTTACTATCCAGGATACGGTTGAGTCCGGCCTGGATTCCTTAAAATAGAAAGAAGAAAAAATGGAACGCATTGATATTTACCCGACCCACATTTACGAGGGGTACAAGTTACGGCCTGGTCGAGCCTACCCCTTCGGGGCAACCCTGGTGCCGGGCGGAGTCAACTTTTCCATATTCTCGCGCAATGCCAGTTACTGCGTCTTGGTTCTCTTTGAAAAAGGTGACGATAAACCCCTGATCGAGATCCCCTTTCGAGGGATGTTTGAAAAAGCAGAGACCGGTGAACCGGTTTGGGGTGAATTCCGTATCGGCAACGTATTTTGTATGACCGTGTTTGACCTCGATTACGAAAGTATCGAATACGGCTTTCGGATGGACGGACCCGGCCCCAAAGTGGAACGCGGCCAGCCGGGCCAGCATCGCTTTGATCCCTCTAAGATTTTGATGGACCCCTACGCCAAAGCCATTGGCGGTCGGGACGTGTGGGGCCAAACGCCCGACTGGAACGACATTTATCACCATCGTTCCCGGCTGGTTTTTGACGATTTTGACTGGGAGGGCGACCGGCCTCTGGAAATCCCGTTGGAAGATCTGGTCGTCTATGAAATGCATGTGCGCAGCTTCACACGTCACCCTTCGTCGGGCGTCAAGCATCCGGGGACCTTCGCCGCGATCCGGGAAAAAATCCCCTATCTCAAAGACCTCGGCGTCAACTGTGTCGAGTTGTTACCTATCTATGAATTTGACGAGTTTGAAAACAGTCGCATCCACCCCGATACGGGCGAATTGTTGGTGAACTACTGGGGCTACAGCACCGTCGGCTTCTTCTCGCCCAAGGCCGGCTATGCCGCCACCGGCAAATCAAAAGATGGCACCCAGGTGGCCGATGAACTCAAAACCCTGGTCAAGGAACTGCACAAGAACGGGATTGAAGTCATGTTGGACGTCGTCTTCAATCATACGGCTGAAGGCAATGAGTACGGTCCCAGCATCTCCTTCCGGGGCATCGACAATGTGACCTACTATATGTTGACTCCTGAAGGTTATTATTATAACTTTAGCGGTACCGGTAACACCTTGAACTGCAACAATCCGATTGTCCGCAACATGGTTCTGGAGTGCCTGCGCTACTGGGCGGCGGAATACCATATCGACGGCTTTCGGTTTGATTTGGCCGCCATCCTGGGGCGTGACCCCTGGGGCGCGCCGCTGCCCAATCCGCCCTTGTTGGAAGCGCTGGCCTTTGACCCAATCTTGGGCAAGTGTAAGCTCATCGCCGAAGCTTGGGACGCCGGCGGCCTTTACCAGGTGGGTTCTTTCCCCGCTTATGGTCGCTGGGCCGAGTGGAACGGTAAATACCGGGATGATGTGCGCAAATTCCTGAAGGGCGATATGGGCCTGGCCGGAGCCATGTCCCAACGTCTGCAAGGTTCGCCGGACTTATACGCCTGGGGCAATCGAGGTCCAACAGCCTCTATCAACTTCATCACCTGTCACGATGGTTTTACCTTGTACGACCTGACGGCTTATAATGGCAAACACAACGAAGCCAATGGCGAAAACAACAATGACGGGGGCAATGATAATCACAGTTGGAACTGCGGTTGGGAAGGCCCATCCACTGATCCGGCGGTCAATGAACTGCGCATCCGGCAAATGAAGAATGCGATTGCCATGTTAATGGTCAGTCAAGGCGTGCCAATGCTCCTGGCCGGGGATGAAATAGCCAATACCCAAGACGGTAACAACAACGCCTACTGCCACGATAGTGAACTAAGTTGGCTCAACTGGACTCAACTGGAGTCTAACGCCGACCTGTTCCGATTTACTAAGAACTGTATTGCTTTCCGTATGGCTCATCCGGTGTTGAGAAGCAAGACCCACTTCGCCAATCAGGATTACGTAGGCAGCGGCTATGCCGACATCACCTGGCATGGCACCCAAGCCTGGAATGCCGATTGGTCGGGGACCAACCGCTCGGTGGCCTTTATGTTGTGTGGAAAGCACGCCAAAGGGGGCACAGTGGTGGACAACTATGTCTACGTGGCTCTGAATATGTTTTGGGATGCGCTCCCCTTTACCCTACCTGGCCTGCGCGATGATATGAAATGGCATGTTTTTGTTAACACTAGCGCTCCCTCACCTGAGGATAGCTGGCAGCCGGGCAGCGAACCCTTAATTGAAGATCAATCTCGCTTTGTGGTTGGCGGCCGATCGGTCGTTATCCTCGTCGGTAAGTAAAAATTGATTAATCACCCAAAATCATTAATATAGATGATGAAAGAAAGGGATTAGATAATGGCTTTTGATGCATCTTTAGAAATGACCGATAACGGTATTGCCAAGATAACCCTATCTGGAGAATTGGATGCTAGCGTAGCCCCAATGTTCAGAGATAAGGTCGAAGAGGCGGCGTCTCAGCAGGCCAAGCGTCTTGTCTTGCTCATGCAAGATTTGGAGTATATGTCCAGTGCTGGCTTACGGGCGTTAGTCTTTGCCAAGCAGAAAATGGGCAAAGATGTTGACATTTATGTCGTCGGTGCTGAGGAGTCGGTAATGGAAACCATTGAGATGACCGGTTTCCATCATAGCGTTATTGCCCTGGATTCTTACGATCCGGCTCAAATCGAAAATATTTAAACCCACGGTTGCCACCTATTAGACCTGACAGGTTTTGGAGATACCTTTCGGAGAAAAATCAGAGTAATTCGAGCCATTTAACCGGGTTAAGGCTCGTTTGAAAACCTGTCAGGTCTTGTTCTCGGAAGGGTAGCAACTAGAGTTATTTAGTTAAAGCAAAACGTAACAACCCAGGTGCAACGTTGCCCTGTTTAAAAACGGCCAAACGTGCTGTCCGCAAGTGAACTTCATTGCACCTCTTTGAGGCTGAATGGTAAAATGGAGATGTGAAGGTCATTGTGGGTTTAGAAATTAATCGGTAAGTCGCCGGAGACACACAGCAAGCTAGCTGGTGTCTCAATTAATTTGTTGATTAACAATGTATCTTCATACTTCACACCTCATTCTAGCCCATTTCATGCCTTAGGAAAGGTATCTTATATGGAACCTTTAACCGTACCTGGAACCCTTGACTCGCTGTCAGTTATTGGCAAATACGTTATGGATCTCTCTGCTAAGGCCGGCCTGGATAAAAAGGCGGCTTATCGTTTACGCTTGGCAGTGGACGAAATCGCTACCAACATCGTCATGCATGGGTATGACGAAGCTGATCGGCAAGGAAACTTAGACCTACGCGCCGAAATAGATGACACTACTCTGTCCATTTTCCTGGAAGATACGGGCGTCACTTACAAGCCTGGTCAAGTTTCAAAACGAGCCGACTTGCACCTGCCTTTGGAGGAGCGGCAAATCGGTGGGCTGGGCGTTTACTTAGCTATACAGGGTGTAGACCAATTTCATTATGAACATTTTGAGGGGCGGAATCGGCATATTTTTGTAGTCAAACGAAGCTCAACCTGACTAAAAGAAAAAATGAATAACAACATTTTAGAACTACTCAAAAGAATGCCTTTATTTGCCGATCTGTCAGAGGAGACCCTGGCCCAAATTGCCAGCGGCACTGAATTATGCGAGTTGACTAAGGATGAGGTGTTAATTCGACAGGGCGAGGTCGGTAGCTCGCTCTTTATCATCCGCAGCGGCTGGGTCAAACTTATTACGATAGGTCTCGAAAATAAAGAACTCGTCCTCAATCAGCTTGGCCCCGGCCAGATTATTGGCGAAACCCTACTGATTAATCATGCCCCGTATTCGGCCACCGTAATTGCCCTTAGCCCTTTGCAAGTGCTCAAGCTTAAATATGACACGTTCCTGACTGCACTTCAGCAAAACCCGTCGTTAGCGATGGCTTTCATCAGCAAATTATGCGATCGGCTGCGCTTTGCCAATGTCTATATCGGCAAAGCGATCGAATGGAGTCACTACATCGCTGAAGGCAACTATAGCCCCATCCAAAATCAGATTCAAGCTACCCATAATACCATTGTAGATACCGGCCAAAATGACGAAATTCGCATTGGGGCCTTCCTATCGGCCTTGGCCCGCATGATTAAAGGGGTTAAGCGGCGCCAGGAAACCTTAGAGCAAATTGTCCTGTCATTAGGGGTAGCCTTGTCGGCAGAACGAAATCTTGATCGGCTATTGGAGCGGATTTTGATCGAAGCCAAATCGATCTGCAATGCTGATGCCGGCACCTTATATCTATGTACGGATGAAAAATACCTCGATTTTGCTATCATGCGAACAGATTCCCTGAACCTGGCCTTGGGGGGAACCACCGGCAAAACCATTCACTTTGCGTCGTTGCCGCTCTACGACGAGGTGACGGGGGAACCCAACCATCGCAATATGGCGACCTACGCCGCCCTAATGAAGCGCACCGTCAGTGTTCCTGATATTTATGATTGTGACGAATTTGATTTTTCAGGAGCTAAGAACTTTGATAAGGAACATGGCTATCGCACGGTCTCCTGTGTAACAGCACCCTTGAAAAACCATTCAGACCAGGTTATTGGGTTGCTCCAACTCATTAACGCCCGAGACCCCTCCACCAATGAGATCATTCCTTTTGATGCTCATAATCAATTTGTGATTGAGTCATTGGCCTCTCAAGCGGCCATTGCCTTGAATAACCAATTGTTAGTTGAACGCGAACAAGTCCTGGCCAAAATCGAACGGGATGTTCAGATTGGTCGCCAGATTCAACTTGACTTTCTGCCCAAGGCGGCTGATATGCCCCAACCACCGGGTTGGGAAATCGCTGCCTACTTCCAAGCCGCTCGCGAAGTGGCCGGCGATTTCTTCGATGTTTTTCCCATTCAGAACAAAATTGGCCTGGTCGTAGCCGATGTTTGCGACAAAGGGGTGGGGGCGGCGCTGTTTATGTCCCTCAGCCGCAGTCTGATCCGGGCCTTTGCCGTTCAGCATCGCCCGCTGGGCTGGTTGGATAACGTCATGACCGATGACCGACCCGTAGCCGCCTTGAATATCGATGCTTCCAAACGACGCAAATTGCTATCAGCCGGCACCAGCGCACTGTTAGCCATCGAATTAACTAACAATTATATCGCCAATACCCACGGCGATATGAACATGTTTGCCACTGTCTTTTTTGGCGTCCTTGACCCGGTTACCGGAAGGCTGACCTATATCAACGGGGGCCATCCACCTGCCGCCATCATCAGCGCCACCGGCGAAATAAAAGCGCGTCTGCCCGCCACGGGTCCGGCTGTGGGGATGCTGCCCGATATGGCCTTTGATATTCAACAGGCCAAACTTGAACCGGGCGACCTCCTCTTTGCTTTTAGCGACGGGGTGACCGACGCCCGCTCGCCTGATAAAAAGTTCTTCAAAGAGCAGGGGGTACTACCCTTGCTGAGCCAACCTACCGACTCAGCGGCCGCCTTGCTGGCCCGGTTCGAAACTAGTTTGCGCGCCCACATCTCCACCGCCGATCAGTTTGATGACATCACCATGCTCGCTGTGCGGCGAGCCCCTTCTACTTAGTCGATGTAGGTGCTATGGAAGAACAAATTTACTTACGCCAACAACTAGAGAAGCTCTCTAGAGATTTAAACGCTATATTGCCCCTTGGAATTGCCCTCTCCACAGAACGAGATCCTGATCGTCTGCGGGAGCGGATTTTAACGGAAGCTAAATCCATCTGCTATGCGGATGCCGGACTCCTCTATCTGCGCACGAAAGAAGATTTATTACAGTTAGCTATTCGGCGCAGCGTCCCCCTTAGTTCTGATATAGACCAAAGCGAAAAAACCACTTTTTTTCCACCCTCACCGCCCCTGCGCCTATACGATGAGGTAACAGGACAACCTAACTACGCTAATGTGGCCACCACCACCGCCTTGACCGGTGAATCGATTAACATCCCTAACATTTACGAGGCGGAAGATTTTGACTTTTCCGGCACTAAGGCGTTTGATCGGCAGCATAACTATCGTACCATTTCGCTTCTGGCCATTCCGCTTAAAGACGATGACGGCAAAGTGATCGGCGTCTTTGAACTGATCAACGCCAAAGACCCTTCAACCGGCCAGGTGGTGCCATTTGACTCCTATCACCAAATGATAGCCGAATCGTTGACCTCACAAACCACCATTGCGCTTAAAAATCAGATGCTGCAACAACGCCAGGCCGAGTTATTAAAATATGAACGAGATATTCAAATTGGCCGGCAGATTCAACTGGACTTTCTGCCCAAAGCGACCGATATGCCCCAACCGCCGGGTTGGGAGATAAACACCTACTTTCAGGCCGCTCGCGAAGTGGCCGGCGATTTCTTCGACGTTTTTCCCATTCAGAACAAAATCGGCCTGATCGTGGCCGATGTCTGCGATAAAGGCGTGGGGGCGGCGCTCTTTATGTCGCTCATCCGCAGCCTGATCCGGGCTTTTGCCATTCAGCATCGCCCGCCGGGTTGGCAGGATAACGTTATGACCGGCGACCGGTCTGTAGCCACCCTGAGTATCGACGCCACCAAACAGCGCGACCTGCTAGCCGCCGACACCAGCGCGCTGCTGGCCATTGAGTTGACTAACGATTACATAGCCAATACTCACGGCGATATGAACATGTTTGCCACCGTCTTTTTTGGCATCCTCGACCCGGCCAC
>JAGRCC010000346.1 GCA_020433785.1 Anaerolineae bacterium | reverse complement strand
CCAGTTTGCCGTTGCGAATGAAAAACACCTGGACACAGGCGTCGCCTTCGGCCTGGGCAAAGGCGATCACGTCCTCATCGACGGTGCTGGCGTTGATCACCTTTTGTTTCTCCACGATCTGGTCGATGGCCTTGATTTGGTCACGAATTTGGGCGGCTCGCTCGAAATCCAGATTTTCGGCGGCCTGGTCCATTTGGCGGCGCAGGTCGGCCACGACCGGCTCGGTGTTGCCGTTGAGAAAGTCGCAGAGCTGATCGATGATGGCCCGATATTCGGCCTGATTGACCACGCCGATACAGGGCGCGGCGCAGCGGCCAATGTGGTAGTAAAGACAGGCTCGGCTATCGTTGCCGTCGATCGTGCGGGTGCAGGTTAGGTAAGGAAAAATCTTGCGCACCAGATCGAGTGTTTGGTAGGCGGCCCAGGCGGCGGTGTAAGGCCCAAAATAGCGAGCGCCGTCGTTTTGCAGGCGGCGGGTGGTGGTTACGCGTGGGAAGGGATCTTGCCAGTGAACTTTGATATAGGGATACCGCTTATCGTCCTTGAGACGCACGTTGAAGCGCGGCTGGTTCTTTTTGATCAGCGTGTTTTCCAACAGCAGCGCTTCGAGTTCGCTCTCGGCGACGATGAACTCGATATCGGCGATTTCTTCCACCAGGCGGCGCGTCTTGGCATTGAGTTGGGCCGATTGATGGAAATAGGATCGCACCCGGTTTTTCAGGTTGACGGCCTTGCCCACGTAGATTACTTTGCCATGGGCATTTTTATGCAGGTAGACACCCGGTTTGGACGGTAATGTTTTTAGAATTTGCTCAATTTTGGGGGACAGCATAGTGCCGATATTTTACCACAGGTTGAGGTCTGGCAAAAAGCTTCGTTGATAATTCGATCGTTCTATTTGTTTTGCTTTCGATAATTTGTCTATATTTTGTAGATAAAACTTTGACATACGGGGGTGTTTGTACTAAGATTACAATCAGGCTGAGGCAAAGGCTAAGGCTAACAAATAAGTAGCTATCTGTTAAATCATTCCGACAGCGAGTTGGAAATGTATTTGGATAGAGAAGAAAGATCATTCAATGAGTTCACCGGGTAACGGACAACACGCAACGTTTAACCTCAAAGCTGTGGTACAAGAAACCGGCTTAAAACCTGATACCCTCCGCGCCTGGGAAAGACGGTACGGCTTGCCCCAACCTGAACGCACGGAGGGGGGGCATCGGCTCTACTCGCAGCGAGACATTGACATTCTGAAGTGGTTGGTGGCTCGTCAGGATGAAGGGATGAGCATTAGCCGGGCGATTAATTTATGGAACCAACTTGAAAGTGACGGTAAAGACCCGCTGCTGATCGATGTTTTGGGGGAATCGTCGCCCGCTGTCCCGCCGCCCGTATTTACCGGCGGGGAAAAAACAAGAGAGATTTGTACAGGTTGGGTCAATGCCTGTCTAGATTTTGATGAGCAGCGCGCCGAACGGATTCTAAATCAGGCGTTTGCCATTTTTTCCCAAGAAGTGGTCTGCTTCGAGATTTTGCAAAGAGGGTTGACCGAAATCGGCGACGGTTGGCATAAAGGCAAAATAACCGTCCAGCAAGAGCATTTTGCCTCGGGGTTGGCTCGACGTAAGCTGGAAGGATTAGTGGCGGCTACCCCACCCCCCAGCCGGTCCGGCCGATTTATTGTCGCTTGCGCGCCGGGCGAGGAACACACATTTAATGCGCTGTTGATTGGCTTTCTGCTGCGGCGTCATGGCTGGGAAGCGCTGTATCTAGGCGCGGATGTGCCGGCCAATACAATGGAATTAACCGTGGCCCAAACCAAGCCCCAGTTGGTGATTCTGACTGCACAGCAACTGGCCACAGCCGCCAGCCTTAGGGAGATGGCGCTGCTGCTCCGGCAGACTAATGTCCACGTGGCTTATGGCGGGCTCATTTTTAATTTGTGGCCGGCTATTCGCCGTCGGATTCCGGCCTATTTCTTAGGGGAACGTGTGGACACGATTCCGCAAAGTATTGAAAAAAATATGAGTATGTGGAGTGTTACGCCCCCAACGGAGCCGCTGCCGGAGTTTTGGCAGCAGGCGCTTGACCATTTTCAAGACCAACGCCTTAAAATTGAAAATTACGTATGGGATGTGCTGAAAGCCGGGGATATAGACTACGAGCATGTGGCTCACGCCAATACCATCTTGGGGCGCAATATTCGCGCCGCTTTAATTTTGGGCAATATTGAATTTATCGGTAACTCCTTTTCTTGGATCAAAGGGTTATTTCTAATTGATGAATTTAGCCAAACGCAGTTAATTCGTTACTTCAAGGCTTATTACCAGGCTGCCCACTATCATTTGGATGAAAAAGGCAAGCCGATAGTTGAGTGGTTAGGTCATCTAGTCGAGACTGCTTGAGCCGTGAAAAGCAGGTGACAGTCACTTACCCTTGGCAAAGCGCATCTGAGAAGCTCAAACAGTTCGATTTAGCGGGTCCAAGTGACTGTCACCTTTAGCACCACGTCAGTTCTAATCAAGTTTGAAACTTTTTTTGAATTTCTACGTAAGGAATAAGTGAAACAGTGCGTCTTTAGTATTAGACCAAGTGCGGTTGATACACCTCTATGATAGAAAGTACTGATGCACTAACTAACACGACTGCCTCGTCCCGGCCATTGCTGAGCGAAATTTCCACTCTTACAACCAGAGGCAAACCGAACCATTGATCGAACTTAAGATGTTTTCTAGACAAACGAGGGGGTAACTCGTGCGCCACCAGCCCATTTTATATATAACCAGTATAATGATCGTTGCCATTACTTTTTTTATGGGGGCGTTAACTTTTAAGTATGTTGAAACGGTCAACTTGATATCTCCCCCGCCATCAACCTTACCTGTCCAGCCATTCAACCCGGATAGTCAAACCGACTACCAATCGGCCAATAAGCTTATGCAAAGTGCCCAAGCGGTGCCTACAATTTGGATTAACACCGACACCACCCGGTCGAAAATTTCTATCGAGACCGCGTCTGAAAAGGTAATGCCTGATTACCAACTCTTAGAAGCCGACCCGGTCCTACCCGACCAAACCTGCTCAACCGACGATTTGTTCCCGGCGCTGCCCAAGTCCGACAATTCTTCCAACGTTAATCCCGTCCGTCCCTGGGAATATGTAACCCATTTGCTGACGCCGTCTACCGACCAAAAATATTACATTCCTATCATTTCGCCATTAAAAAATGTTGACAAGTACTCCCTAGTTGATGGTTCTTTCGATAACGATGACCGCACGGTCAGGCCGGCGCTCGGCTGTAATGAACAGGCTATGCTCGTTCCGTCATTAATCACAACGGCGTTTAGCCCGCTCTCCATCGTCCTTGATCACATTTATCTGCAATGACCAAGGCCCTATGGTGGATAAGGCGGGATCTTCGTTTAGCCGACAACCCGACGTTGGCCACCGCCTTATCTCAGGCCGATCAGATCTACCCTGTTTTCATCCTCGATCCTAATCTAATCGAGTCGGCTTATGTCGGGCCGAAACGGCTGGCCTTTTTATTTGATGGGCTGCGTCACCTGTCGGCCCAGTTGGCGGCCAAAGGTAGTTATTTGACCGTTCGACACGGAAATGTAGCCGCCGAACTAAAGACGCTTTTATCGGAAACCGGTGCCGCCGCCATATATGCGCAAGAAGATGTTTCGCCCTATGCCCGTCGGCGCGATACCCGCCTCGCCGAAAGTTTACCACTGCAACTGATCCCCGGTCTAACCGTTCACCCTCCGACCGCCGTTCTTAAAGCCGACGGCGATCCCTATACCGTTTTTACCCCTTACAGCCGAGCCTGGAAAAAGCAGCCGCTGCCTCAGCCTAAAGATTTGCTGCCCGTTCCACAGCAGATTTCTACGCCTGAGGGCTTGAGCAGTTTGCCGATTCCCACTGAGCCGGCGCTGCCGGATACGGTGCCCTTTCCGGCCTCCGAAGCGGAAGCCCAAAAACGGCTGCAAAATTTTACCGGACAACTTCAGACGCAGCTCCATTTGGTTTCTAAAACGTCCAATCAGTCGCAAAAATCGATTTACGATTATACCGCAACGCGGGATCGTCCTGACTTGGCTGGGACATCGCACCTTTCGCCCTACCTGCGCTTTGGCATGCTGTCGGCGCGGCAGGCGGTCGTCGCCGCAATTGAGGCGGGGAGCGGAGGCGCTAACCCACCTTCGACCGACAGCGTCGGCGTCTGGCTCAATGAACTCATCTGGCGAGAATTTTATATCAGTATTCTTTACCACTTTCCCCAGGTGAGGGGCAACAACTTTCGGGAGAAGTATGATGGCCTGCCCTGGCTCAATGATGAGGCAGACTTTTCAGCCTGGTGTCGAGGCCAGACCGGCTATCCGATTGTTGATGCCGCGATGCGGCAGTTGGTTGAAAGCGGCTGGATGCACAATCGCGCCCGCATGATTGTGGCCTCGTTTCTGGTTAAGCACCTGCTGATCGACTGGCGTTGGGGCGAACGGTTCTTTATGGAGCATTTGGTTGATGGCGATCCGGCCGCGAACAATGGCGGCTGGCAGTGGACAGCCGGCACCGGCACCGATGCCGCTCCTTATTTCCGGGTGTTTAACCCTACGCTGCAAGGGCAAAAATTTGATCCAGACGGGGAATATGTGCGCCGGTGGGTGCCGGAGTTGGCTCAAGTCCCCGCCAAATTTAGCCACACACCCTGGCAAATGGCTCGTCAGCTCCAGCAAAAAGTGAATTGTCTTATTGGCCAAGATTACCCCTCACCGATTGTGGATCATAAAGCGGCTCGACAGCGTGCTCTGGAAGCTTACGACCAAGTCAAATGAGCTAAACGATTGCTTCTAGCCAAATCTGCTTTCCAAATACCGGCCAAATAGCCTCGATATCTTATTGTCCTATCCATTTTAGTCATGGTATAATTGAACATTGCTAAGTGTCCGTATTTTATGTCTAATTTTTGACCAAGTAGGACTGTCAAACGTGTTTATCGAGTTCCTCGGTAGTCCGGCTATCACATTCGCCTATTACTTATTTACATTCTTTGGAATCCTGGCCGCCTTAGTCATTGCTTGGGGACATTGGCAGCGCAGCGATTCCTTCAATGGTTACCGGTTGACGATTGTCTTTGCCAGCTTGATCATTTTGCGGGTTGTGTTTTTTTTGCTGGCGGCGATTGGCGGCAACTCCCCGGAAATTGCGAATGTCTGGCTCCCCCCATTCGAGCGGGTGGTGGCGGTTTCCAGCCTGGGTTTTTTAATATGGGGCTTTACGCCCTATTTTAGAGAAAAAGGGTTTGGATTTTTTGGCACCACGCTGCTGGCCACCAACACTGTGTTGGCTTTTATCGCCTACTTTGTGATTATCAGCGTGTGGCATGGACCTGATTTCAATCAGAGCAGCGCCGAGATTTTCTTTATCGCCTGGCAAGTGCTGCTGGTCATGTTTGGGGCAGCGAACTGCGCCATGAAGCTAGATGATGAACGCGCCTTTGCCCTGTTTAGCTTTGTGACTATTTTTTTCGGATATCTGCTGCATATCTTCTTTGTCAGCAGTTACGTTCAACCGCACAACCCGGTCTGGGTCCGAATTGCTGAAATGATCGCTTATCCGCTTTTTGCGGTGGCGATCTACCAGGGCGCGATCCAGTCACTCAGCGCCCGCAGCCGGGAGCTACAGAACCTCAGTGAAATCTCCATCGATCAGATCAAAGGGCTGATCAGCCTATTTGAAGCGACCAAAAAAATCACCTCATCGCTGGAACTATCGGATGTGCTGGATGGGGCGGCGCAAAGCGTTGCTCAGGCCCTAGAAGCCGATCAAGCCGCCATCGCCCTACCGGAGAATGACAAGGATATGTCCCAACTGCGCTTGATCGCTATCTACAATCCCAGCCGGAAAGGGCGCGGCGAGTCGGTAACGTTCCCCCTCAATGACCAGCAAATTATTAAGCATGCCCTGAAACGGAAATACCAGGTTAGAAGCGAAGAGTATCGAGATAACAGCCAAATCCGCATTCTCTTCACCTTGATGGGCGCGCACGATGTAGGGCCGTTGATCATTCAGCCGCTATTGGAAAAAGGCGAACCCATTGGCGTGCTGATTTTGGGCAATGCCATCTCAAAGCGCGTTTTCACCGATACCGAAGCGGAACTGTGCAAAACGATTGCCGACCAGATTTCGATGGCCATAAGCCATGCCCGAGAGTATTCTTCCGTCTCGACCAAAGCCCAATCCCTTTCCTGGACGCTGCGGAATCAGGAACTCGATTCCGGAAAGCGGCTGGCGGCAATGGAAACCGAACTGCGCAAGAGTCGAGAAGAAGTGGCCCTTTTTGCCCAGCGCCTCCAGCAGTATGAAACAGACCAGCAGGCTAACGAAGAAAGTCTGAAACAATCTCGCGAACGGATTGTGGTTCTCCAAAAGGCCGTAGAGCGAGCTAAGGCCGAGGTTGAGCGAGCCAAGCAGAAAGACCAGGCGCTCGAGACTTTGACCACCGAGGCTGAAGCCTACCGCCAAAAAACCGCCAGTTTAGAGGATGAGATTGGTCGATTATCGGCGACGGTCGAGCAGCTCGAGCAAGACACGGCGGAGACCGAGCGCTTAAATGAAGCTCTGGCCGCCAGCAACTCGCGCGCCCGTAAGTTGGCCCGCGCACTCAAACAGTCTCGGTTGCATGCCCAGCAAGCCTCGCCGGTGCCGGCGGCTTTATCCAGTGCGGAAGCCAGCACTCAGCTTGAAGATTTAAGCTGTGGGGTGATTATTAGCGATGCCCACCAGAAGATATTCCGCATCAATGCGGCAACCAGTCAAATGCTTGAAAAGTCGAGTCGGCAGTTGGTCGGCAGTGATTTGCAGAAGATCATAGCCGATGAGCGCTGGCCCAAAGCGCTGGCTCAACTTCAGGCGGGACACGATATGGTGACGACCACGCTGCACGCGGGTAACAGTGTGCTGCGCGCCACCATTAGCCCGATGGCCTCTGACGGTAAAGAAAAAGAAGGGCTGTTAACCATCCTCTACGATATTACCGCCGAAGCCGAAAGCCAGCGCGCCCGCGACGAATTTATCGCCTCACTGTCGCAAGAGCTGCGCACGCCGATGACCTCGATAACCGGTTATACCGATTTGCTGGTGGGAGAGTCGGTTGGGACATTGGGTGAGATGCAGCGTAAGTTTCTCCAACGCATCAAGGCTAACATCGAGCGGATGACGGTCATGCTTAGCGACCTGATCGGCGTCACGGCCATCGATGCCGGTCAGTTAGAACTGCGGCCCTCGCCGGTTGATATGGCCGAAATAATTGAAGATACGATCATTGGTGCGCGCGCTCAATTAGAAGAAAATGAAATTTCGGTGGATATGGATATTCCTGAAGATTTGCCACCGGTGGAGGCTGACCCCGACTCGGTTCGACAAATTATGAACAATTTGCTGGGGAATGCTATCAAATCCACTCCGGTAGGCGGTTCGATTGGCATTACCACTCGCGTCTATGAAGAAAATGGGGCTCTACCGACGGCTGCCGAAACGCCGCCCTATCTGATGATTTCAGTCAAAGACTCAGGCGGGGGCATTGCCGAAAAGGATATTGAGCGCGTTTTTGAACGGTTTTATCGCGCCGACCGCCCGCTAATCGAGGGCTTAGGCGAAACTGGCGTGGGTTTATCGATTGTAAAATCATTGGTAGAAGCGCATGGTGGGCGCGTGTGGGTTGATACCGAAATAGGCGAAGGCTCTATTTTTCGCTTTTTGCTGCCCATCAGCGAGCATTATAATGACAATCCCTGGCTAGAAATCGACATCCCTCCCCTCGATCTCTCACAACCCTAACTCAGTAGTTGTTACCAAAAATTAATAAAGTGAGTGATAGTTAATGTCAAACGGAAGTGAAACATCCTCTACGATGCAGCGTCTGCTCATTGGAGCCGCTACATTAATTGTAATTGTTCTGACGGTTGCTGCCGCCATATTTTTGGCCATCCCCCGCTCAGAAACGCCCACCCCTCCACCGGTGACAGCCACGACGAGTGTCCAATTGCCAGCTACGGCCACCCCAACCTCCATCCTGACGCCGTCGCCGATAGTCGAAACGGCGACGCCCTCGGCTACGCCGGAGCAACCTACCCAAACGGTTGGACAGGCTGACACGCCCACCGCTACAGCGACCCCAACGAATACGACAGCACCTCCACCTCCGCCCCGGGCTACCGATACCCCCACCCGGGCGGTCATTATTGTGACGGCTACGTCTGTGCCTCCCACATTCACGCCTAATCCGTGCGCCCCACCGCAAGGCTGGGTTGAGTACGTGGTTCGGCCCGGCGATACGCTTAGTTCACTGGCGCAAAAAGTCAACATTGGACAGACTGATTTGCAGCAAACCAACTGTCTGGCCTCTTCGGTGCTGATACCGGGGCAATCTATCTACTTGCCCTTCATCCCGCCCGAGGCAACGGTAACCAACACCACTACGCCGCTGCCATCGCCAACCAGTACACGCCCAAGTACCCCCACCCCCATCGCGCCGATTATCGATGAGGTCGATGCCAGGGACGTGGCGACCGATGATCCGGCTGTTCGACAAATTATCGTGGTGGCCATTGGGCGAAATTTCAGACCAAGAGAAGCCGGCTTTAAAGCTGAACTGACCGGACCCACTTTAATTCAACTGGATGTTGATCTATCTTCGTCTAACACCAGCGTCAGAGGAACCAAGTTGGTGGCCGAAAGTCTAGTGACCGGACTTGTACCGGGGACGTATGACTTAATTATCACTAATCCTGACGGTCGCAGCGATATTGCTAACGGCGTCTACCCACGTGGAACGCCAACGCCAACACCGCCGCCGCCTGACATTTTTGATGTAAGTCCCAGTTCGGGTCGCATTACAGAGCAGGTCACGCTAACGATTACCGGTCAGAATTTTATTCCCCGAGACATTCGCGTTCAATTGCAGCGATCAGTGGGCGGCGGAACTACGTTTGAACTTGACGTTGAGAATTCCACGGCAACCGCCACAAGTTTAAGAGCCATCATTAGAGCCAATCAGTTGAGCCAAACTGGGAGTTATGATGTGATTGTGATCAATCGCGACAATCAAACGGCGGTCGAACGAGAGGCATATGATGCGATTAATTAAAAACTTGCCTGAGTAATCACAAAAAGAGGCCGGGGTCTTAGACCCCGGCCTCTTTTTTATGAAAAACATCATCGTCAATATGGCCTGCGGTAGACGGCTGATAATTATTTAGTGTTAAAGTTTTTTTCTACGAGAGGGAAGAAGTAAGTTTGAAATAGACTGTTAGACTGAATCAGATCGGTGCTATGACTGGTTGCCTTCGAAAGCAGATCGTCCTCCGGGTCCCTGCCATTGACCGTCACCGTGTTAATTAATGGGTCTTGATCTGACTCGGCGATAACGTGGCTAGCCCGGTAAATCCAGGCTTCGCCGCCATCGAGTTTGCCGTTTAGGTTCGTATCTCCGCGTATTAAAAGAGGGGTTCCGGCGACATCATCAAAAATCGAGGTGATCGAAATCGGCGCACCGTCACCCGGTTCAATCGTGGCCAGGAGGGTCAAATCAATATTAATATCGAGCGCCGTTAGTTGGTTCATTTTGACAAAGTTTAGGACGGTGATGGTATAGATGGTCGTTTGGCCGATCCGGGCCGCGGCCGGCCCATCTTTGGCGACAAACAGGACGGGGTTAAAATTGCTCAGGTCGGTTTGGTGGGTATCAGTGGCGACGATGGTAGCGCCTTCGGTGTCTTTGCCCGAAACGAGGCCGATATTAATGAGCGGATTGGGCGTGTTGGGTTTAATGGTATAAGGGACAGTGTAGAGCCAGCTTTCGCCATCTTCCAATAGATCGTCGCCGTCATCGCCGCTAATGCGGGTAGCTGAACCGGCAAAGTTGTCAATGACGGTGATGTTATGAATAGGTGTTCGATCACTGGTCGGGGCATGACTAACTGTGAAGCTGAAGACCACCGTCTGACCAACACTAGCCGTGGCCGGCCCGCTTTTGATCAGGCTTAAAACCGGATCGAAGCCGGTCACACTGGTGACGTGGGTATCGCTGTCGGTGACAGTGGTACTCAAATAAGTCGCCGTAACAAAAGCGGTGTTGGTGATCGTTGCCGGGGAGGTTAAGGGGATATTGTAGCTGGCCGAATAAATCCAGATTTCCGCTTGATCGAGAACTGCGTCACCGTTGCCCTTGCTGACCAAACTAACCGGCGAGACCAGGTTGTCTTCAACTACCACATTATTGAGGGGGGTGTTACCGATATTGCTGACCGTAAAGGTAAAGACGATGCTGCTGCCAACTTGAGCGACAGTCGGCCCGCTTTTAACGATGGCAATAGCAGGGGCTGGCAAAAATACAGTACTGGTAACCGTATCCGTGGCCGGTGTGTATACTTTCGTTCCTGTAACCGAGGCCGTATTCGTGATAATGGTCCCATTCGGGGTCTGACTGCCAACCCTCACGCGGTAGGTAACCGTAACCGAAGTTCCCGCCGCAATGGTTAGATCATCGGCAATGATCGGCGGTGAACCGGTTGTCCCTCCAGCCGACGGAGGGGTGATCAAGACGCTTCCGGGAATAAATTGGGTATTGCCTGGCAGTGGGTCATTGATCGTCACCCCCGTAGCCTCGTCTGACCCGCTGTTGAAGATGACGATAGTGTAACTTAAAACGTCACCGGCGTGGACCGGTTCCGGCGCAGCGGTTTTGATCACAGAGAGCACCGGCCCGCTGATGGTTAGCATATCGGTGCCGGTGGCGGTAAAGCCGCAGGAATCGGTGACCGTTAGCGCCACCGTGTATTCGCCGGGGAGCGTATAACTGTGATTGGGCGATGAGCCGGCGCCCGTAGTTCCATCCCCGAAATCCCAAGACCAACTTACGGGCGGACCGCCATTAGTGGTGGTGGAATCATTAAAAAAGACGGTCTCCCCTACGGTGGGATTGGTGGGGGCGTGGACAAAATCTACGGTTATGGTTGGTGAAATCAGTGATGTAGAAACGGGTGGGCCAAGCGCACTATCCACACCTTCGGTGCTGCCGGTAACCCGGTAAGCTTGATTAACCAAGCTCTGTTGGCAGCTCGTCACCACGAAGCTTACGGTTTCGCTGCCATTATTGGGCGAAACGACTGGAATCGTCCATCGTACATCATTACCGATTAAATTTCCCCCGGATTGGTAATTGGCCCCGCTAGGAAGTGAATCTGTCACTACCACATTCGACGCGGTGAACTCACCCGTATTGGTGATAGAAATGGTATAGGTTACCAAGCCGCCTCGAACGGCAGGAGAACTCGCCTGTTTGGTCAGGGTCAACACCGGCCTGCCGACGAGATGAGTGACGATGTTGGTTGTCGTGACGATCTGGTCACTTTTGATGGTGGCTTGGTTCGTTAGCACTGTACCGGGTTGGAGCAGCGCTGAGGTGGCCAGGGATAGGGTGATGGTTACGGTTTGGCTAGCCGGGTCAAGTTGATCGAGGCTGGCATTAATGACGCCACTGTTGGCCGTAATGCTACCCTGGCTAATGTTATAAGCGAGAAGGCTGGTAGAAAGCGGCAGGGTGTCAGTTAGGGTCAGGTTCTTTATGGGAAAATTGCCGATATTAGCCAGAGTAATCGTATAAGTGACAGGCTGTCCGGGCAAGATTGGCTCCCCTGAGGCCGGTACAGCCGATTTGATCGCTGATAGATTAATGATCTTTTTGAAGGTGTTATTGAGCGACTCACCTGCTTCTTCTTCCGTAAGGCCGGTGGAGGCACAAATGCTAAATGTTAATTGAGTCACCTGACCGGCGGTTAGGGTGGGTATGTTCGCTATGAGCCAGGCGACATCATTAGAGCCATCGGTGATGACATTCGAGGGAGATATCAATTCATTAATGATTTGAGCATCTGTACTTGGAAAGGAATTTCCATTAACGCCGTGGCCTCTAATCGACCCTTCAACTAATGATATGCCCATGGCGTAGCCCCCGACGCCGCTCACATTATAATCAGTCAAATAAACCAGATTGCGGTCAGGGTCAAAAAAACCAAGATCGCCGGTCGCATTGAGGGCGACATCGATGTCCATCATGTAAAGTAGCTTCCCACCGGTTAAATTACTACCACCGGTATTTTGAATGTCTAATTCCATAATGACACAGTTACTGTCGGTGGGGGCCAGCGTCCGTTGAATAATTTGATAGGGTAGTGTCTGACTGGCATATACCACCCGGGTATCCTCAATATAATTCGGAAAGTTTGAAGAGGTGTTTAGAGTAATGGGTGTGGTTTGCAGAAAATCTCCCTGAACACCAACATCAACGGCAGGAGTAGTTGCTCCATGCTGATCAAAAACAATGGCAATTGTGGTTGCTGTTGGGTCTGCTCCATCTTGGTCAATTTGGTTACGCCCATCATTATTTAAAAAACGGTTACTAAGTTGGCCGTTTGCCAAAATACGCATCTCATGGGTGGTATTGTTGGTATGGGCAATTGAGGTCGTGCCGGTTAGGATTTCTGTCATTGGGCGAGGATTTGGAGCGGCGACGGTATCTGACACACTGCCGGCGAACAATATAATGATGCAGATCAAGGCTAACGTACTGCTGACTAAAGCAACTAGAAGTCGCGTTAAGGCATTAGGAACTCTGAGTAGAATGGCCGGTAAGTTGATTCTGAAAATTAACAAGGCCGGAAATGAATTTACCTCCGGCATTGACGGTTCGCTGCTGCGGGTTGGCCTTAACATTTTTTCCTTTTGAGACGGGTAGGTTAGTTTAATCTTTGGACGGCATCAATTTCGACGGGGTTAGGGCCGCCTGGATGGGTAAAACGAACATAACGATAAGCATATCCGGCTGATGCCCATGGTCCAATATCAATGGCGACGCTCGTTGTGCCAGTTGAGTTGGGTACAGACAAAGCGCTCAATGGGATGGGTTCGTCATCGACTTCTCCGTCGGCATCATTGGCATAGCCATCGACATTGGTGCCCGAGATCCCGCCGGGATTTCCATCCCAGTTAAAAACGGTGAGCCAGTTATTGCCATCGACGGAGATAGCGACCGTCATGAAATCAAGTTCAATACCCTGGCCGGGCGGATTTTCCTTTTCGTAAAGGATAAAATCGTAATCTGGACCATTGATTATGCCCGTTCCTGGGCCAAAATCAAAGATAATAGAGCCATTGCTGTTAGGCGCAATCTCGGTAATAGTACCGTCTGGTGAGCCTTGAGCGTTGTTACAACTGGTGACTGAACCGCTACATGTGACATCATCAGGAACCGACGTAATGGCATTTGGTTGAGCTGTAACCGTATTGCTATTGGCCGACAGGTTGCCGCCGCTATCCTCGGCTCTAATAAAATAGCTATAAGTTGTGCCATTGCTTAAAGACTCATCCAGATAGCTGGTCGTAGTAACTGAGGCAATTTGACTGTTATTTCGATAAATACGATAACCGCTCACATCGGCTTCCGGATTGGCGCTCCAGCCCAGACTAACCTGGCTGTCTCCAGCTGCCGCTGCCAAGTTGATCGGCGCGGATGGCGGTGTGTCGATGATAATAACCGTTACCGTAGCTGTACCGCACGCCGGAGTCGGACTGTTAGTATCGCACGCCTCGTACACAAATGTATCGGTTCCGGATAGACCAGGATTGGGCGTGTAGACAATTTGTCCACTGGGATTATTGACAGCCCCCCCTAAGGTCGGAGGTGTAACCACTCTAACCGAGGCCGGGTCGAGCGGTCCTTCGGGGTCAGAATCGTTGGCAAGGACGTTAATGGTTACAGGTGTGTCTTGAGTAGTGGTGATAGTATCAGGCCTAATGATCGGCGCATCGTTGACCGGCAGCACGGTCACAGTCACAGTGGCGGTATCAGACAGTGATCCGTCGCTAATAGTGTAGGTGAACGTGTCGTCGCCGTTGAAATTGGCGTTTGGTATATATCTGACTCCCGGTAGTTCAATGATGACTGTGCCGTTGGCCGGATTGCTAAAGTCGATGACGGTTAGAGATCCAATCGGCGTATCCGGGTCCGAGTCATTATCTCGAACCGAGATATATTGCGAACCGCCCTCAACCATTGTAATCGTGTCATCGACGGCCACAGGGGGATCATTGACATTTATCACTGTAACGGTAACTACAGCTGAATCGGTCGAGATGCCGTCGCTCAAGGTGTATGTGAAGACATCGATGCCGGCAAAGTTGAGGATAGGGGTGTAGGTCACCGTATTATTGGGATTGATCGAGACCGTTCCCAAGTTGAGCGGCGTCGTGACAGAGACAACGGTCAACGGGCCGCCATCGACATTTATATCGTTGGCTAAGACATTAACATTGGTCTGTGTATCTTCGTCCATAACCGGGAACGGATCATCAACAGCCACCGGTGGGTCATAAACCGGAATTACCGTGATGCTAACCGTCGCACTGCTGCAATTTCCGTCATCGTCACACACGCGGTAGACAAAGCTGTCGTTGCCGTTGTAATTGGCCTTTGGGGTGTAGGTGATTGCGCCGGTACTGGGATTAATCGAAATCGATCCGTTCGCCGGACCGCTCACTTTGCTAACCGTCCCGGGTATGATTGTGCCGTCTGAGTCTGAGTCGTTTGCCAGCACATCAATCGTAACTGACTCGTCTTCGCGGACCGTCGCTGTATCATCGACCACCGTCGGGGAGTCGCCGTTATTATCGTTGTCATCCGGTGTTGCGGTGGGGCGGGGGGAAGTCGGCGGTGGTAACGTCGGTGGCTGAGAGGTAGGCAGCGGCACGGTGGGCGGCGGTGAGGTAGCGGGTGGCAAGGTAGGGGGAAGTGAAGTAGGTATTGACGTTGGTAGGGGGGCTGTTGGCTGCGGTGAAGTAGCCACGATGGTGGGTAGCGAGGTTGGTTGGGTGGTGGGTAATGACGTGACCGGTGTGGGGTTATCGGCCGGCGTCGCCTGGGTTGTTGGGGTGGGGGTAGGCGGCGGTGTTGGGATGGCAATGGTTGGTTGAGGCTGTATAGTGGGTTGGGGCAGCGCAGCCACAATGATCCCGCCGGCTAATTCCACCTGCGGCGAGGCTAATAGATCGATTTCATCTTTAAGAGCATCAGCCGCTATTTGAGCGTCTAATGGCGCCAGCGCAATGCGAGGCCCGTGACTGTAGTCGGCCTGCTGTCTCGACCGCATGGTATCGGGTATAAACCCTCTTTCCACAAAAAAACGCAGCGCGGTTTCTGATGAACACAGAATACAAGCAAAACCCAGCGCTAGAAAAAGAAGGGCAAGCAACACCTTGCGCCAGTTTTCGTTTTTATCCTCTTTAACTTTATTTTTTTGCGGGGCCGATTCTTCAATCACAGTCTAATTAGATTTAGCAGATTTCAGTTGGTTTCAAGGAATTATATCACACTTATACTATTGAGTCCCGACTATTTCGAAAAGGATACGTGTTATTTTGAAATCTAAACCAAATTTCTATGAGTTTCTAACCTGATTTAAATGGCATGAACTTTGAATTGTCAGGAGAAATATGAACTGAATTTATCGTGAGAGTGAACTGATTGGCTCGAAAAGCCGAACCAGAGGAGAGCCTAGATTAGGGGTGATTAAGACTCGTCGATTTCGTCAGAATGGTGATTGATAACGGGTAGGGCGAAACTGAACGTGCTGCCCTGATCAACTTCACTTTTCATCCACATTTCCCCGTCGTGAGCCTCGACGATAGCCTTACTGGTATACAACCCCAAACCGGCGCCGCTAACCTCATAGGTGCTTTCGTCGTGAATAGCCCTAAAAAAGCGGGTATATAAAAAGCGTTGATCTTCGGACGTAATGCCAACTCCCGTATCTTTGATATGAACTTGAGCTTTACCATTTTTACGAGTAACCAGGACCTCTACATCGCCGCCGGGTAGCGTATAATCATGCGCATTTTTAATGAGATTATGAAGCACACGGGCCAGGCGGTTATGGTCGCCGGCCACCCACACCGGTTCGTCCGGAAGGTGGGTGATTAACTTCAGATCACGTTCCTCCAGTTTGATGGACCATTTTTGAATCTCTTCATTGATTAAGGCTAACAGATCTAGCGGCTCTCGGTCAACGCCTAACTCACCGGCATCTATTTGCGACAAGTCCAGCATCGCCTGAATGAGATTGTCCAGGTCGGTCAATTCTTTATCCATGGTATTGACAATGGATAGCTGGCGCTCCCCGAATTGGCCTTCAGGTGGTTTCATATCTAGCATCATTTTTAACAAGCTGTTGTAACCTTTAATGGCTGTTAGGGGAGTTTTGAGTTCGTGCGAGATACTGGTAATAAATTCATCTTTTAATTTTTCCGACTCAACCTCGCGAGTGATATCGCGGAGAACAATGACATGGCCCAACTGTTTGCCTTCCGGCGTAACCACAAGCGCAGACGAAGTACTGAGTACTTGCTGGCCAACCTCGACTCGATCTGTATCCTGAAATTCAAGGCCGGTAAAACGCTTCACCAGTAGAGGCATATCGGCCTTATCATCTAACTGCTTGATAGTTTTGTTGCCGGCTTTAAAGGCGACGCGATTGATGTCGGTCATTCTACCTAAAATTTTTTCGGCGGCCGGATTGGTTATTATAATTTCACCATCGAGGTCTTGAACGATGACGCCATCGGCAATACTGTCCAAAATAGCGTTGAGTTTGCTGGCTTCCTCTTCCTGGATCTTGAGCAGGCGGCGCAGCTCGGCGGTCATCGTGTCGAACGTTCCCGCCAATTCGCCCACTTCATCATCGCCCTTAACCCCGGTTTGTTGTTCAAGATTGCCGGCGGCAATCGAGCGAGCCGTTCGGGCTAGCTGCAAAATAGGTTGGGTGATGAGCCGGGAAATACCGTAGCCTACCCCAAACACCAACAGTCCGGCCAGGGAAAAAATAATGATCAACACGGCTCGGCTTTGTCCGGTAGTTTCGGTAATAAAGTTAGTGGCTAGCGCCACCGCAAAAACACCGTTCACCCGCCCCCGCAAAATATACGGCGCGTAAGCTAATCGGTAGTTTCTGCCGCGAATGGTGACATTAGTGGCGTCGGGTGTTTGGTTATCGGAAACTTCGACTTCATCGAGCAATGTGACGCTTTGGCTGGTAGCCAGTACATCACGGTATCGTTCCGGAGTAAATACGCCAAAAACGTCCCGGTTCTCGGCCTCATCCAAACCAAAAGTTGAGGCGATGACCTGCCCTGTGTCGTCAAATAAAACCAACTGGGCTAAGGCTAAACTTTGTAAAATTTGTAATTCTTTATCGAGGTAAGTTCCAACTAATGCCGCGCCGACCACCCCGTCATTACTGACGACCGGGCCAATTGTATAAACAATTAGCTTTCCGGTAGCCGGGTCGGTGGCCAGTTGGGCTTCTTTTTGGCCATTCGGATTGGCCATAATCTGCTGAATTATCGGCCAGCTAGAATAGTCCAGGCCCTTGTCAGGCGTGGTGACCACAAAGCCATCCTGATCTCGATGGAACCGGATCATCTCATGGCTCTGAGTATCGACAATGACAATGCTATCGATGCCTTTGGAGTTGGCAATGATCGGGGAAATTAACGACTCAAGGGTTTTTACATCTCTTTCAACGATGGCTTCGGGAACGCCAATCGTACTGACAACCGCACGTTCAATTTCAAGGCGAAAACGTTCACGGTTGACAACCTCATCACTCACCACTCGTCCCGCTTCCAATAACTGATTTTTGAGCCGATCTTCGAAGGAGTTTGCAACCAACCGGGTAACAATAAAAATCCCCATCGCTGCTAAAATAACAGTTAGCACGGCGTAAGGGATAAT
>JAGRCC010000345.1 GCA_020433785.1 Anaerolineae bacterium | reverse complement strand
AGCGTTCCTCCTCGAAACACATATAGAGCCTTATTTTTTTGCAGGCGTTTTTTTTTAATCAAAAGGCTATGGCTATGGCTGAGAAATGGCAAATCTAGCTCGTGAGCGAGCCTTTACTTGTTTTTTCTTAGCCTTCGCCTTAGCCTCAGCCTAACTCAAGCATCGTTGACTTTGTTACCTCTATTGAGGCGCAAGGAGATACTGCTCCAATCGCCGGCGAATAGTTTGGTTGACGGCCTCGATCGAGTCGGCAGCATCAATAACCAGCCAACGTTCAGGCTCGCTTTGGGCCATTTCCAAATAACCGGTTCTGACCCGTTGGTGAAAATCCAGTTCCAGCCGATCCATGCGATTCCACTCGCCGGCCCCGGCTGAATTGGCGTTTTGTTTGCGTTTTAGCCCCTGAGCCGGATCGAGATCGAGATAAATCGTCAGGTTGGGTTTGAGATTTTGCGTCGCGAATTGCGTAATCAGGCGCAGCATCTCAGCTTCTAGCCCGCGGCCATAACCTTGGTAAGCAAAGGTACTGTCGGCGTAGCGGTCGCAAACAACCGCTCCACCAAGCTTCAGATGCGGTACAATCACCTCATGCACTAGCTGGGCCCGACTGGCCGAATAGAGCAGCACTTCAGCCGGAGCGCACATCGCAGTATTGGTCACATTGTGCAGCACAGCCCGAATCTGGTCGCCGATAGGCGTGCCGCCGGGTTCGCGAGTGGTCAACACATCGTACCCTAAATCCGCCAGGAACTGGGCCGTTAACTGAATTTGAGTACTCTTACCGGAGCCGTCAGGGCCTTCAAAGGTAATAAACAGGCTCAATTTCCGCCCCGCTGCAAATCACGATAGATCCGTACGCGGCGGTACGGTTCGCGCCCGGAACTGTGCGAAATAAGGTTGGCCTGTCGGGCCATTTCGTGCTGTTGGCGTCGAATCCCGGCGTTTTGCGGCGAGAGTTCTACACTGCGCATTCCGCCCAAAACCTTACGGATAGCCTCTTGGGTTTCTCGGGTCGCGACGGCGTTGGGATCCAACTCATCGGCTTCCAGCGAGAAGATGTCGGCCAGGCACGATTCCATCTGGGTGGTGGTGTTGGAGCGCAACACATAAACCGGTTTACCCAACCGCTCGGCGGTGGTGATGGGCTGCGGATGTTTGCGGTAGTAGCTTTTGAGCGTCATTACCACATCGGCATCGCCAACCTCGTTGACAATGGTCATGGGAACTTGGAGCGTTCTGGCTGCCTGGCGCAGTCGATTCTGGCCCACCCCGTAGGGATAGACCTTCTTAGGCTGCAAATTCCGGGTCCGCTCAAGCGTGGGCGTTTCGCCGACGATGATGCGGTGCGCAAAATCGCCGTTACCACCTTGAGATAGACGCTCGGTTTGGCGCGGCGGTGGCGTCGGTTCTGGCGCGGCCTCGATTTTGATTTCCCCGATTTCGTTGCGATAACGAATTTCAGGAGCCAGCGGTCGCTGACGCAGAAGCATATCAACCGAGCGACCGACATCGTGATGAACGGCAAACGTTTGGCGATCTTGAATTTCGACCAGCACATCAAATGTCGGAGGGGCGCGGCGTTCCAAGACGGTTTTTTGAGTACCACGTCGGCGCGCTTCTTCATCGGACAAGGTGACGGTGTCGATACCGCCGACCAGGTCTGACAAGGTGGGGTTGAGCAACAAGTTCTCCAGATTGACCCCGTGCGCCGTACCGACCAACTGCACCCCCCGTTCGGCGATGGTGCGGGCCGCTTCGGCTTCAAGTTGGCGGCCAATTTCATCGATAATGATCACTTCGGGCATGTGGTTTTCCACTGCCTCGATCATCACCTCGTGCTGCAGGCTGGGCTTGGCTACCTGCATGCGCCGGGCGCGCCCAATGGCCGGGTGAGGAATATCGCCGTCGCCGGCGATTTCGTTGGATGTGTCAACAATGATCACCCGTTTGTTCTCGGCCAAAATGCGCGCCGCTTCCCGCAGCAGGGTGGTTTTACCCACGCCTGGTCGCCCTAACAGCAGCAGGCTCTTGCCCGACTCTAGAATATCTCTGACAATATCGACGGTGCCAAAAACGGCCCGCCCCACCCGGCAAGTCAAGCCAATGACTTTACCCTGCCGGTTGATGATAGCCGAAATTCGATGCAAGGTGCGTTCGATGCCGGCTCGGTTGTCGCCCATGAACTTGCCGATGCGCTGAACAACGTAATCGATGTCTTCTTGAGTACACTCTCGCTCGCTCAAAATCATCTCGTGGTCGGTGAAGCGGGCTTCGGGACGACGCCCTAAATCCATAATGATCTCGATAAGTTTTTCAGACTGATTAACTGCTTCGATTGTCTCTCTCGTGTGAGGTGGCAATACTTGCAGCAATGCGTCTAAATCATCGGTAACTTTGACCTGTGGAGTGTCGTGTAAACGTTCTATTTTTTTCCTCCCTAATTGTGCAAGCAAAGCAAATTAAAAGTTTGCCGGCTATGAATAGCCCCCCTTTCATAGCGGCTAACTTAACGATTAATGGTTAGTAAATTGTTAAAGGACCGGTATCGTGGTTTTCCCTTTGCGACGCGGTATGTTGTTTTTAGTAACATGTACTTCAGATCGGACATGCGACATAATCGTCGTTGACGCTGCGCCTTCGGTGGGGGTAGCCTCTAACGCTGGAATAAGTTTAGTCGATTTTTCACGCACTCGTACCGCCATCGGTTTGGTGACGAGCACCTGACTGGTTAACGGTTTAAATCCTAATATCGGTAAAATGTGCGGCCAGCCCGGTTCGTAATGTCGAAAGGTAAAATAGACCGGGAATTTAGGTTTGGCTGTGGTCAGCTGCAAAGCAGCTTGACATAATTCTTCGGCTTTGTCCAGGGCATCGGGATGAAGGAGCGTTCTAATAGAGTAGCCCCGCTTGCCGTTGCGGATATGCAGTGCGCCCAAAATTTCGCCATCAAACTCCCACACATAACCGGTTCGGCGACCTTGTTCCCCCCAACTCCGTTTGGCCAGCTCCCACTGACCTTGAGCCAACCCTTCCGCATTTTGAACTGCCCGGGGGGTAAAGGTGGCATACAGCTTTTGCAACCCCCAACTATCGCCGGCCTGCTGCGGACGCAACTCTAAAGAAGACGTAACTTCCATCCGATCAACCGAAGGATCGAGTTGGTAAAAATGCTCCTGACCGTATTCAACAAAGCCGACATTTTTGAAGATTTGGAGTTCATCAGTATGCAGCGGCAGCCGGGCATATATGCGCAGCGTGCCTGACTCGGCGGTTTGAACGCAGAGATGGGTTAGCAATCGCTGCCAGATGGCGTGGCTGCCGTTTCCGGAA
>JAGRCC010000031.1 GCA_020433785.1 Anaerolineae bacterium | reverse complement strand
ACGCTCAATGTCATTACCGTCACCCGCAGCGGGTTGGCTAAGCGTACTCCGCGCCATCTCTACAGCCGCCAGCGACGCGGCGGCATGGGCATTTTTGATCTAGAAGCTCCTGATGGCGATCCACCGGTCCATCTCCTTGTGGCCGATCAGAGTCAAGATTTGCTCGTCATCACCACCAAGGCCCGCGCTTTTCGACTGCCGGTCAACCACCTGCCGGAGGCTCAGGTGCGCAGCAAAGGGGTTTCTATTTTAGAAAAACTGCCCCTGGCTCCCGACGAGCAGATTGCGCACATTCTACCGCACCGCAAACAAGGTTATCTGGTGGTTGTCACCGACCAGGCTAATGTACGCCGCTTCCGTTACCACTATTTTCGAGATGATATGAATCCGGGTCTGGTTTTGTTTGACATTAGAGACAGTGGGCGACCTACCGCGGCCTGCTGGTCTTCCGGCGACGAAGACCTGTTCATCGCCACCCGGCAGGGCAAAGCCATTCGCTTTGCCGAGCAGAAGATCACCACCATGGGCAATCTGGGCATTCGCCTCAGCGACGGCGACAGCGTGGCCGGCGTGACCGGCGTGACCGACAAAAGCCGCATCTGCTTAATGGCCGCCGACGGCAAGGGCACGATTCGTTTTATGAGCAGTTTCACCGCGAACAAAGCCCCCGGCGCAGGCGGCAAAGCGGCCATCAAGGCCGACAACATTGTCGGCATCACCACGGTGGGCAAACACGACGATGTTTTTATCATCTCCCGCTTGAGCAAAATCATTCGCTTTCAAGCCGCCGAGATTCCACCTAAAGAAGGTATTGTCCAGGGCGTCAACTGTATGGCTCTGCGGGCGGATGAAGTGGTGGCGGTAACGGGCAGTCAATAGTAGCAGAGTTGCAAGCTCACAGGGTGGCAGAGTGGCAGGGTCGCAGAGTTACAAAGTTTCAAGGCGGCAATGTGCAGTATGTCACCGGGTAACTTTGGGAGTGGGGTGGCTTGAATTCCAAGAACTCCAAAAACTCTATAAACTCAAAGAACTTATAATGGGAGTCAAAGATGCTTTCGATAGATAACACAATTTTGTTAGTGATTGATGTTCAAGGCAAACTGGCCGAGGTGATGGATAACCGAGAGACACTGTTTGCCAATTTGCAGCGAATGGTTCAGGGGGCGAAAGTCCTCGACCTGCCGATTGTGGTCACGGAACAAGTGCCGGAAAAATTAGGGACAACCCGTCCGGAGATCGGCCAATATTTGGCGGATATCGAGCCGGTGACCAAGCGCAGTTTTAGCTGCTGTGGGGACGACGCCTTCATGAGCCAATTGGCCACACTTAACCGGAAACAAATCTTAATGACCGGCATCGAGACCCACATCTGCGTCTACCAAACTGCGATTGACCTGATCGATCAGGGCTACGAAGTTCAACTGGTGGCCGATGCGGTTTCGTCGCGTACGCCGGAAAACCGGCAGTTGGGGCTCGAACGCATTAAAGAGGCTGGGGCCAGCCTAACCAGCACTGAAATGGCCCTCTTTGAACTCTTGCGGGTAGCTGAGGGATCAAAGTTCAAAGAAATTTCCAAAATCGTTAAGTAAGACAAGACCGCATGCCTTTAACTAACGACGACGTTAACAGCCAATCCGAATCGACCGAGATGTATCTGATCACGGTTTACCGGCTAACCCGCCAGGCTCCGGCGGCCTCCACCAAGGACATTGCCGATATGCTCAACGTCAGCCCACCCAGCGTCTCGGAGCGGATCAAGCGGCTAACCGAACAAGGCTATCTCAACCACGCCTGGCGCGAAGGCACCACCCTGACCGAGGCCGGCGAGCGCATCGCTGTCAACGTCCTGCGCAAACACCGTCTAGTGGAGACGTTTCTAGTTGAAATGGCCGGCTATAACCTCGATGAAATCCACGACGAAGCCTGCCACATCGAACACGCTATCTCCGACCGGCTAGCCGACCGGCTAGAAGTGATACTCAAACATCCCACCGTTGATCCGCATGGCCACCCCATCCCCACCAAAGGTGGCGACGTCGCTGTCATGACCTATCGTCCTCTGGCCGAGCTCGAACCGGGCGAGCGAGCCGTCATTCGCCAGGTCAGTGATTGGGACCGCGCTCAGCTCACCTATTTGCAATCGCTGGGCTTAGTCCCCGGCGTCGAAATCGAACTTTTAGAGCGCGCCCCTTTCGATGGACCTCTAACCATTAAGCTCGGCAGCAAAATTCTCGCCTTGGCTCAAGCTATAGCCCAAACCATTGGCGTTCAATAGAGTTTGTAGCGTTCGTGGAGTTTGTAGAGTTCTTGGAGTTTTGGCGTTCGAGCCGCTTCACTCCCAGTCATCTTGCCCATTATCGCCTTGCCACTTTGTAACTCTGCGACCCTGCCACCCTGTGACCTTGCCACTCTGCGACCCTGCCACTTTGTTTCAAATTTGCCATTATTCTGCCCCTCAAATGTCAAGAAAAGTCACCCACATTCTGGCATAATTGGACATGCATGCGTACAGGCTTAATCATTATTAATGGGGGGATAAAAAAATGGGGCTAGTATGTACGAAAGTCACCCGGAAGGTCATCTGTAACCATATTGGGGCTACCGGCGAGACCTGCCCGTTTTGTGGAGCCAAAAGAATTGGCTACGGCGGCAGTTACCAGATGAAGCTGGTGGAAATTGTCGATATGATAATGGAAGTTTGTCAGCACACGGAGCAGACGGGAACCATCTGCTCTAAGTGTGGTGATGTGATAATGATGTGACAAGCCTTTAAGCCTTATTACACTCATATTAGGCATGCCTAACACCTCAAATTTGCGTTGACTAACATCCTCTTTTTTTGATATTCTATATGTACCAAGGTGAAAATAAGTGGTTTTGACAAACCACTTATTTTTGTTAAAATAAATATTAACCAAGGTTATTTTTAGTCTTGACATATATTAAAAATTAATTTAATCAGTAAATCATCGACAGGTGATTGAGATAATGACAACGAAGACAATGTTAATTGAAGGGAATTTATCAGAAAGAGTCGAACAACAGGAACCAAGAATCGACGAGACTCAACCATGCCTGGACATCATCAACCAGACCCTCTGCGACGAACCGGGCATTATGGGCGTCCAATTAAATCCCGATAGCCACCACATAGCCATAGACTATGACGCCGAGCGTATCTCGGAACCGGCCGTAAAGGAAATGGTTCAGCACATGGCTCCGGCGCTAGAACACCATCTGGATACCTGCACCCTACACGTCAAATCGCGTGGAGGGCGAGCGTGCGAATCGTGCGCGTTAGCTTTAGAGCACAAAATCCGGAAACTGGATGGCGTTTGCCGAGCTTCGGCCAGCTATCGCAGCGGGGTTTTGAGCCTGACTTATGATCGCGGGCAGACCTCTCCGGACCAACTGCTGCATCACATCAAACAACTCGGCGTCCAGGTGAAACCGTCCGCCGTCGAACTGCCGTTCGTCGAAACCCATCCGGCGGAACCATCAGTTTGGCTGCATCAGGTCAAACAATGGCCGGTCTGGCAGCATCTGGAAGCCGTCTTCACCGCGATCACCTTGATCGCCATGTTGGCGGCATGGCTGGCCAACTATCTCGCGTTAGCTCCGGCGATAGCGATAACGCTTTATGTTATTGCCTACGTGACCGGCGGCGTGTTCGGCGTTAAAGGCGGTCTCGAGTCGCTGCGTGAGCGAACCATCGACGTTGACCTGTTGATGGTGCTGGCCGCGTTGGGAGCGGCGGCCGTCGGTGCACCGTTTGAGGGGGCGCTGCTGCTGTTTCTCTTCTCGCTCTCCAACGTGCTGCAAGATTACGCGATGGACCGCACCCGCAACGCTATTAAAGCCTTGATGAAACTACGTCCCAACCAGGCGCTCATTCGGCGGGGGGCGGAGTTGGTGACGATGCCCATCGAACAGGTCAACCTGGGCGACCGGTTTGTGGTCAAACCCGGTGATCGCATTCCGTTGGACGGCCACGTCATCGACGGCGAAAGCTCGGTGGATCAGGCTTCGCTCACCGGCGAGTCGATGCCGGTGGCCAAAAAAGTGGGCGATACCATCCTGGCCGGCACCATCAATAAAAACGGCAGTTTGGAAGCCGAAGTCACCAAACTGGCCAAGGACTCGACCCTGGCCCGCTTGATAAAAATGGTCGAGGAAGCACAAAGCGAAAAAGCCAAGACCCAACGCTTTTTAGACACGGCGGAACAGTACTACGCCACCGGGGTGATTATATTCACCCTTCTCGTGGCGGCTGTGCCGATTTTGTGGTGGGGCGAGGCGTTCGACAGCGCCTTCTATCGGGCGATGACGGTGATGGTGGCGGCTTCACCTTGTGCGCTTATCATCAGCACCCCGGCCTCGATTTTATCGGCTATCGGCGCGGGAGCGCGGCGGGGCGTGCTGTTCAAAGGCGGCGTCTACGTGGAGAAGGCGGCCGAGATCAAAGTCATCGCTTTTGACAAAACGGGGACGCTGACCGAAGGTAAACCCCAAGTGACCGATGTCAAACTCATCGGTGGCGCAGCGTCCGGGCTGACGGAAAATGAGTTATTGGCGCTGGCCGCGGCGGTTGAGTCGAAGTCGGAACACGCGCTGGGCCGGGCGACGGTGGCTGCGGCCGCTGACCGTAATCTGGCGTTGTCGGAAGCGCTGGCCTTCGAAGCGGCGACCGGCCAGGGTGCGCGAGGCCAGGTTGACGGTCGCGATATTCGTGTCGGCAACCTGCGTTACTTTGCCGAATTTGCAACTGATGGGATGAACGAAGCCGCCGCCGCAGTTGACCGGTTGACCGCCGAAGGCAAAACCGCGATTGTGGTTGGCCAAATTGCTGAGGATGGGCAAACGGCGCGGCTGTTGGGCCTCATTGCCTTTGCCGACCGGGTCCGAGCCGACGCCGCCGCGGTAATCGCCGACCTGAAATCGTTGGGCGTCGAACAGATCATTATGCTAACCGGCGACAATGAGCGAGTAGCCCAAGCCATTGCTGCCCAAACCGGCGTCGATCACTACTACGCCAACCTGATGCCTGAAGACAAAGTTCGGATTGTTAAGGAGCTTGAGGCAGAGTACGGCTCGGTGGCGATGGTTGGGGATGGGGTAAACGATGCGCCAGCGCTGGCCAGCGCTACCATTGGCCTGGCGATGGGCGCAGCCGGAACCGACGTAGCTCTGGAAACCGCCGATGTCGTTTTGATGTCGGATGATTTGAGCAATATCGCTTTCGCCATCGCTCTCAGCCGGCAAACCCGTAAAA
>JAGRCC010000344.1 GCA_020433785.1 Anaerolineae bacterium | reverse complement strand
CATGCTTCCCCGCCTACGCGAGGACAAGCTTAGCGGGAATCCAGCCTGGCAATGGGAGTAGATGCCCGATAAAAACATTCGGGCATGACAGAGGAGCCTGCCGAAAACCTCTCATTACTTAATTTACGGTGTAGTGAGTAGGTTAGGAGCGACAAAGCTTGCTTTGTCATTGGCGGTTAGGTCAAAGTAAACTTTGACGCTCCAGGTATTTATTTATAGAGGTGAAGTTGATGCTAAAACCCGGCCACAAAGCCCCTAATCTCACGTTGAAAACCGTCGATGGCCGTGACATCGCGCTGGCCGATGCCTGGCGTACCGGTCGTCATGTCGTGCTGGTCTTCTTGCGCCATTTGGGCTGACTGCCCTGCCGAGAGCATATAGCGCAGTTGCGCTCACGTTATGATGCTATAAAAGCATTGAACGCCGAGGTGGTCGTCGTCTCTTTTGGCGCGGAAATGTGGATCAAAGGTTGGCAGGAGCAAACCCAGGCTCCGTTTCCTCTGCTGCTCGATCAGACGCGCCAGGCGTATCAGGCGTACGGCTTAGATCGATCGGTGCTACGGTCGTGGGGGCTGAAGAATTTGGGGTATTACGCTAAAGCGCTGTTTCAAGGCAAACAGTTACTCGATTCTCATGGCGAAGATACCAACCAACTCGGCGGCGATTTCATCATCGATTCTGAGGGCATTATACGGTACGCCCACCCCAGCCGCGACCCCACCGATCGGCCTGACGTTGAAGAGTTGCTGGCCGTTCTGAAGGGAGTAGGAAGTAGGGAGTAGGGAATATGACAAAACCTCGGTACAGTAATGGCAATAAAATGTGGGTTGGATAGTTTGATGGTTGGCTAATAACCAACCAACTACTTTAAACAAGGCCGCCGTTAGGCTATCCAATCTCTAATCTCCCCATCTCCAATCTCCCTGCTACCCTTGCGGTGCGGCAATCAGCTCCACCACTTGCGGCAAAATTTCGGCCACGTTGCCGCGAATAACCAATTCGGCGCGTGGGTCTAGAAAGGTGGGCTGTTGGTTGATAATGATGACCGGGATGCCATTGTCAAGCGCAATCTCCGGCAGGTCGGAGGCCGGGGCCACTTCCAGCGAAGAGCCGATGATGAACATCAAATCGGCGGCCTCGACGGCCAGACGGGCGGAGACAAACTCATTCATCGGCAGCTGCTCACCAAACAAAATAGCGTTCGGTTTGAAAATGCCGCCACACCGGCAGCGAGGGATGGCCCCCGTTTCAACAAACTGCTGAAACAGATCGGCGGCCGCTGCCACGCTATAACAACGGGTACACGTTACTTCCCGAAGATGGCCGTGAAGTTCATATACGGTCTGTGAACCGGCGCTGCGGTGCAAATTATCAACATTTTGGGTAATAACCGCCTTCAATTTTGACTGCGCTTCCAAATGGGCCAGGGCATAATGGGCGGGGTTGGGTTCGGCTTCGGCCAGCAGCCGGGCCAGGGGATGAATCCAATGGTAGAACCTTTCCGGATTTTGCCGGAAGGCGTGAATTGAGGCCACACTGAGCGGATCAACTTCATCCCATAAACCGGAGTCCGCGCTTCTAAAGTCGGGGACACCGGATGGGGTACTAATCCCGGCTCCGGTCATGGCTACAATATTGTGGGCATGGCCGATCAATTGAGCGGCGCGTTGAATTTGTTGTTCAAGATTCATAGGTCATCATCCTTTGAAATTAAGTTACGACGCTCTGGCGCGGGGCAGCGTAAAACAGAAGGTACTGCCCTGACCGGCTTCGCTCTCGGCCCAGATTTTACCCTGGTGTCCGACAATGATTTTTTTAGCAATATGTAATCCTAGACCGCTGCCCATCGCCGACCGCTCGCTTTTGTTGGTAGCCTGGTAATAGCGAGAGAAGATATGCTCCAGGTCGTCGGCCGGAATGCCGATCCCTTTGTCAATGACTTTGACTAATACCTCGGCGTCTTTTTCCGTAGCCGTAATCAGTACTGACTGGCCCGCTTCAGAAAATTTGATGGCATTGCCGATGAGATTGGTTAACACTTGTTCCAGTCGTTGGGAGTCGCCGCTGATTGGCGGTAAATAGGCGGGCAGTCCGGTTACTAATCTAATGCCCTTTTGGTGGGCAAACCCTTGCAATTTTGAAACAGTTTGGGTCAGGACATTTAAGAGCGCAACCGGTTCCTGAATCAATTCCATCTTGCCGGCATCGAACTTAGATAGGTCGAGGAGATTATTGACCATTTCACTTAATTGTTGGGCCTGGCGCTGGATGGTGCTCAAAAATTCGCGCCGGGTGTCCGGATCGAGCGACTCCTCTTCCAGCATGATTTGGGCAAAGCCCTGAATTGA
>JAGRCC010000030.1 GCA_020433785.1 Anaerolineae bacterium | reverse complement strand
AGATATAACCGCGATCAAACTGCATCCCTTCCACAAAATCGGTTTCAAAGGCGAGCCCTTTGCTTTCCTCAACGGTGATCACCCCGTCTTTACCCACTTTGTCCATCACATCGGCAATTAGCTCGCCGATTTCGCGGTTTTGGGCCGAGATCGAGGCCACGCTGGCGATTTCGGCTTTGGTGTCGATGGAAATGGCCATCTCGGCAATGGCATCGCTCAAGGCGGCCACCGCTTTTTCAATGCCGCGTTTGAGCAGCATCGGGTTGGATCCGGCCGCCACGTTTTTTAGCCCTTCCGTGACGATAATGTGCGCCAGCACGGTGGCCGTCGTCGTTCCATCGCCGGCGATATCGTTGGTTTTGGTGGCGGCTTCTTTAAGCAGTTGAGCGCCCATATTTTGGTATGGATCGTCCAATTCAACTTCTTTAGCCACGGTTACGCCGTCGTGAGTGACGGTTGGCGCGCCCCATTTTTTATCCAACGCCACATTACGCCCTTTGGGGCCAAGGGTGGTCATTACCGCTTCCGCTAATTTATCAATACCCGCTTTTAACTGTTTGCGGGCATCATCTTGAAATGCCAGTTGTTTTGCCATCGTTATTTATCTCCTTACAGATATTGAAGGTATCGTTATTTTCATTTAGGGGGTAAAAGACGGTTACCCATCGTCAATTACCAACTACCAGGTGTGGCTTGCCTAGTGACAAGCTGTTAACTTTAAGGGTCTATTCAATTACGGCCAATATGTCAGTTTCACGCATGATAAGATGTTTGCTGCCGTTGTTTTTAATTTCGGTACCGGCGTACTTGGCAAACAAAACTCGGTCGCCGACTTTGACGTCTAAGGGCTGGCGTTCACCCTTGTCGTTGCGCAGGCCCGGTCCCACAGCCAAAACTCGCCCCTCTTGGGGTTTTTCTTTGGCGGTTTCGGGCAGAATGATGCCGGAAGCGGTAATTTCTTCCTGCTCAATCGGTTCCACCCAAATACGATCATTTAAAGGACGTAAATTTAATGCTGACATCATAACCTCCGTGGTAAAGAGTCAAAATTTAGAGTACTGTTTTTCTGAATTTGGATAAGGTGAGGGGACTAACGCCCTGGCGGCGCAACTCCCAGGCAGTATGGGCCACTGGGCTGCCTGGGAGTTAGTTCCGCAGTCGAAAGTCTTTATCATTACAATTCCGCAGTATATGAGAATTGTGTTAGAATCGTGTTAGAAATGCTAATAGTTCTTAATGGATTTGTAAATTTTAAGGGGCAATATCCCAACTAACGGGGGCAACTGCTGCGGTCTAATTCAGCAGTTCCTTTTCGATATCATCCACGGCCCGCACAATAAAGGTGTCGATGACGGTTTCCTGCATGCCGGTCGCGTGGGCCAGAGCGCTCTTGGAGAGGACATCGTATCCTTCGGCGGTTAAGCCGACCACTGTATCCAACACCCGGCTAAAAGCGTGTGACAAGTTCATGCCCTCTTCCGGGCCAAAAGCTTCAACCGCCTTAGCAGAAAAGAGCAGGCGCAGTTTGTTGGCCATCCCGACCATAAATTCATTGTGGACGTGGCGGCGAATGTGAACCAATCCGATCCGGGCCTGGTTGTGCAGAAACTGATGGACATCGTTAACATCAAAGAGCGATTGATACCAATCGGCCAGCGTTTTTTCGCGAGCGGGTCGCTCGCCATCCTTAAATACGGCGGCAGTGCGGGGGTGATCAAAGAGGGTGTCGTAAAACATCTTGACGATGTCGTCGCCCCATTGAGTGGCTTGCGGGGCGGCCTGGCGGAGGAGGTCAAAATCGGCCTGGCTCAAGCCAGTAAGGGTGGTGATGGTGTTCAAACCATCTTCAAAACTTTGTTTGATCTTTGACATGGGAGGGTTCCTTTCGGTAGATAAGGTAAATGATGTTCCAGTACAAGGGTTTGTAAAGCGTGCCTGAGCTAGCTCAGGCGAAATGGAAAAAGCCTAATTCAATTCTATTCGAGGTTGTCGAAAAGATCAACGTGATGGATTTTTTTGTAACATCAATCTCAGGAGCGTCAAAGTTTACTTTGACCGGCAAAGCAAAGCTTTGTTGCTTCGGAATCTAGATATACTGTGTCTCAATTCCCCGGAGCAATCGGCCTGGTCGCCTGAAAAATCACCTCCCAAGAATAATGCCCTCCGCAATAATACGAGTCGAACTGCCGCTTCCAGTCGCACTCGATGTCGTTGGAGCAGTAGCCTGCTTCGACCATTTTGTCGTTAGGGATGGTGGTCATAAACGAGCTGAAGGGAAAGCTCGTATCGCTGGTAAATTCTTCACCGGTAACGGCGTGCCGCTTGACCAACAGCGACATGGTGTTGGCCCACAGATCGATCTCCGTTTGGCCCATTCCCTTGCGCCCGCTGACCTCTTCCACGTTATTCCACGAGTCGCCGACGACAATATCGTTAATCGGATTGCCGTTGACATCGAGCACGTGAATAAAGATGACGTGCATGCCCTTAGCGCAACCGCTGTTAAGCGCCAGCGGCCACAAGCGCCACGAGGCAATCTTGAAATCAACCTCACCCGACGGCGCGGCGGCCTCAGCCTCGGCCGCAACCTCAACCTCGGCGGCGGCGTCGGATGGCGGCTCCGCTTCGACCACCGTCTCCCCCTCCGCTTCAACTTCAACGACCGGCGTCTCGGTCGGCAGGGGTTCGGGCGTGGCGGTGGCAGTCGGGGTGTCAGTCGCGGTTGGGAGGGGCGTATTGGTGGTGGTCGGCGTGCGGGTCGGCGAAGGGGTTTCGGTGGGTGTGGCGGTAATGGTGGCGGTGGCCGTGGGGGTGCGGGTCGGCGTTTTGGTGGGCGTGGGGGTTAGCGTCGGCGTTTCCGGACCGGACGCCAAGATTTCGCCGCAGCCGGCCAGGGCCAGAAGCAGCATTAAATAAATGATCCATCGTACCGTTGGCATAACCAGGCTATGTCCTTCCTTGTTAGTTCCCAATAACAACGCCTGAATTATACCCAACTTGACCCATCACGCACGTTTCAAGCGAGTTGATTTGATGAAGAGTGCGACAGTCTCGAGTGAGACGACACCGGGAATGAAAATCATGTTTTACCCTCACCCCCAACCCCTCTACCAATTTGGGAGAGGGGAGTCGCGCTAGCGACGGGGTGAGGGTTATTTTCAAGGAGGCTGGCTTGTCGATTACCCGGTTATCGCCTTGAGATCAAAAGAGGCTTCGATATCTTGCTCGCCTAGTTTAAAGTACTCTTTCTGCGCGGTCATATTCTCTAATGAGATGGTCATACTTTCCAGGTTTTTGGGGGTTAGAATATGGAGTGGTTTGTGGTAGTAGGTCTTACCGTTAATCTCAATCGACGGCTGGTCAATCTTTTCCAGTAGTTGGTTGATCATCGTCGCTTGGGCTAGGATGGCTTTGTTGGGCAGGCCCCATTGGATGTTGTTGAACAGCAGGTTCATTTCAATGCTATTCAAGGCGAAAACCAACACGTTTTTCTTATAAATTTTGTCTAATTCAGCGTGATAGTCATAGTCGGTGAAGTCGACGGCAATAATCTCATCAACGTTCGGATCTTCAAACAGGGATCGCAGCGGCGTGTTGTCGGTGTAACCGCCTTCCAAATAATAATCGTCATCCATTTTAACGGCTTTAAAGTAAGGGATGGTGGTGATGCCGGCGATAAAGACATCCATAAACCGATCCAGCGTGTCGCTGTCGATCGACGACAATATCTCGTTGACATTGAACGAGTGACTTTTGCGCTCGGTTAGATTGGTGGTCATAATATCCCACCGGGTCGTTTTGAGGTGAGCCGCTAAAATCTCGCGCCGCTGAGGGTCGTCCAGCAGCAGCGACCGGCGACATTTGTTTTTATTAACCGTAAATAGGTGCGAGCCGTTGGGGATTAAGGCCGGCTGCAAACCCAAGAAGTTGGAAAACACATCAAAGATATCGCTAAAACCCAACCGATGCGTTTTGGTCAGGACGGGCGGCATCTCTTCCTGCGCCCAATCCCATAATAAATAATCGAGCACAATATTATTGCCTGAACTGGTCGAGGTCAGATGGACCAGCGGTACATTGTGCTTTTTCAACCAAACCAATACTCCAGCTGTGTAAAAACTTCTAAAGCCGCCGCCGGAGGCCACAAAACCGTAGTTCTTCATTGTCATTCTCTCTCTTATTAATTTCGGACTAAGCCTAATCGTTGTTTAATAGTTGTTTGTTTTTCGGTTGATTTAGTTTATCTCAATAGACTCTGCCTTTCGCTTAACCTTAGCCGTGAATTTGGGACTATTGATGACGAAACGCTCGTGTGTGCCCCGGCCGATGGGATCGACGCCGTCGTGGGCTTCGATTTCAAAAACCAGCCGCTTGCCGTCCACCTCGACCAACTTGACTTTGGCCGTGACATCGAACCCCGGCGGCGTGGCGGCGGTGTGACTGACGTTGATATGGGTGCCAACCGTCTGTTCCTCCGGCCAATCCAAATGGGGATTGATGGCCCGGATACAGGCCCATTCAAAGAACCCGACCATAAAGCCGGTAGCGAACACTTCAGGCATCTGCTGGAACTCCGGCGACTCCGGATACAAAGCCGGTACGGTTTTTGTGTCCGGAACCCGATAGCGAAATTCATATTCAAGGCCGGGTTGGAGTGTTTCTTTCATTAGTGGTTTTCCTCTCTTAGGCTCTATTTTCTAATATACCCACAATTTGCAACCAGGGCGGCTCCGGCAGGGGATTGCGAGTAATCGTCATCCCTAATTTCCGCATCACACCTTGAGAAGCTTCATTTTCGTACTCGGTCGTGGCGATGACACGCTTGAGCCGCAGACATTGAAAAGCATAGTCGATCATTGCCGCGGCCGCTTCGGTGGCGTAACCCTGTCGCTGGTGAGCCGGATCGATGGCCCAAAACAGGCCGAATTCGGTCGTCGTGTAGGGACCAACCGTGTCACTCTGGCTAAGTTCCGGGATTTGCTCATATACATCGAGCAGCGGCACATAGCCCACTGCCCCGATTAACTCATCCGTCGCCTTCAAAGCTAGCGCCCGATCACCGTAGGGCGGTTGGTATAATTTTGGCAACCATTCCTGATTGAGAATTGACCATTGCAACCACGACTGCCGTTCCTGCATCGCGGCGATTTCACCGGCCGGATCGTCCTCGCCAAAGGCCCGATTGAGAATGCGATGGATCGCCCCTAAATCCGCCTGGATGAAAGGCCGAATGACCAGCCGCTCGGTCTCGATTGTCGTTGGCGTCATTTTCGACCTTAATTAGGCACGGCCTCTTCAAACCGATGGATCAGATCGTCCTTATCGATGTGGTCTTTTACATCCGCTTCACTCACATCGCCAAAGAGTTGGATGAGTTTAGCCACCAAGCCGGTCCAGCCGGTTTGGTGGCTGGCGCCAA
>JAGRCC010000343.1 GCA_020433785.1 Anaerolineae bacterium | reverse complement strand
ATAACGGGCGGCGAGCTATAGCCACCGGAAGTATCCTGGAACCCGGCCGGCAACTCTACCGAGATTGAAGCGGTCCCGTCATCGCTGGTAACCGTCACTTGACGCGGCACTGCAAACGTGGGCTGGGGCTTGATACAACTGGTATCCGGTTCGGTCAGCGGATCGGTCATAAAGGCATCCATCATCGCCATGCCACAGGGGTCGTGTTCCTGAATGTGGGTGCCGTCAGGGAACACAATATTGTAGCTGTTGGACAAGCCCGTCGCGACATTATCACCGCCAACGACCGGTGTAGCCGGGTCCAGAGCGCCCTGGAGCAGGAGTGTCGGAACGTCAGAGATCACCAATTCGTCGGAACTGTCCGGCAGTTGGGTCACGTTCAGCAGCGGACAATAGGTAATGTAGCCGTTGGCGTCATCAAGGGCCAGGTAGCGGTACATCTCGGCATAATCTTCCAGGTGAAGATCATCCAGGGAGTTGACCGGATCATCGGTACAGGCGATGGCAAAGTGCATCACTCTGGCGCTATCTCTGGAGTTCAAGGTCAGGGGGATGACCTGGCTCAACGCAGAAAAGTCACCCTCCTGCATCCGGTAGGCCAGGGTCGGTACCAGGCTATAACCGCCGGGGGTGTATAACTGGATAAACAGCCCACTCATGGCCAACGCGCCGTCTAATTGAACCGTACCCGTCTGGCCACCACCAACGTCAACCTGAACCGGTAAGGGTTGCGGATTATCATCTAGCGCAGCTACTACCTCGGCCAGCGTGCCTTCCGGGTCGGGGTATTCCGCGCTACAGGCTTCATCGGCGGCGCAGGCCTCAAAAACCCGCTGGAAGGCATCGCGGTAGTTGGTCACATCAGACCAGTGGGTGGCCGTAACCGGGGCGATGCCGTCGAGGATAGCCGATTCGACAATTTCAGGGTTGTTGCGCAGCAAGAATTGGCCCACCACCGTGCCGTAAGATTGGCCGTAATAGATGATCTGGTCGTAGCCTAATGCCTGCGTAATATCGACAACATCCGCCGCGTTTTCAGCCGTATTATAGCCACTGAAATCAATTCCCTCGGCTACAAAGGCATCGTAACAGGCCTGCATGGCTTCGAGCTGGCTGGCTGTCCGCTCTTCAGCCGAGACGTTATTCAGGGCCGCCTCAAAGGGAACGGCATCATACTCGGGACAGGTCAGATAAGGTTGGGCGTATTTGGTGCCACGCTGGGAAAAGAAGACCCAATCCCGGTCGGCCAGGATGTCGGCGTGGCTTTGGAAGAAATCGGGTCTGGCCGCGCCCGCCAGCCCATTCGAGCCAGGGCCGCCGGTACCCAAAATGACCGGCGAACCGGGGGTTTCGGCGTCTGTTGGGACGCGAATGATGGCCAGTTGGATGGTTGCATCGCTGCCGGCGGCTCTGTTTTCGGGCACGGTCACGTAACCGCAATCCATGAATGAAGCAAAGTCCGGCACAACGTTAAACGTGTCGCAGGACACCGACTCCCACGCTTCGCCAAAGTCGGCGGCGGGGGATGCCGGGGCGGTCTCGGATGGAACGGTGCCTTCGGCCTCAGCCGGGAGCCACAGCTTCTGCCCCACCTCGATGACGCTGGGATCATCGATGACGGTGAAGCTTTCATCTTCGGCGGCTTTGGCGTTGGTGGCTTCGACGATGGCCGGGTAGGCCAGCGGGTCGCCATATTTCTTCTTGGCGATGGTGCTGAGCCAGTCATCGGCTTGAACAATGTATTCCTCGCCCTCGGGGGCTTGGGCTAGCACTGGCGTAATGCTCAGAGCCAGTAAGAACAATAGCGTTACGAACGCAAGCTTTTTCATAGATTCTCCCTTTTAATCCTAAAAATTTTGGCTATTCTTCCTCGTCCCCATACTCAAACTGCGGTTGAATCTCACTAACACAACTTAGGTCGGGTGTTTGCGTTGGGTTTGCGAGAAACTCAAGGACGATATCAATGGAGCAGAAGTGATAATAGATAGAGCCGTGGCCTGTGCCAGGGATGGTGATGACATAGGCGGTCGAGAGCTGGCTACCGACAAACTCGCCATAAGGCCGGGGCGTAACCGGATCGCGCGTACCATTGACGATCAAGGTTGGGGTGTCGAGATTATCAAGCACAAAAGGCTCCTCACCAGCCACCTCAATCAGTTCGCACTCCAGGCGAAGTGTCTCGGCGGCCTCTTCACCCAGGAACGTCAGCTCCGCATACGGTGGATCAAAGAAGGTCGTACCATCAACCGTGTCCGAGCTGGTTCGCGCACACAAAACGGATACATACATGCCGTGGGCTTCGGGGGCTGGACTATAACCAGGCGATAGTACAGCGGCGACCCACCCGAATGCATCGTTTTGGGCCGACTGATAGATGTTATAAGGTAACAAGCGATTGGCTCCGGTGTCATACAGGCTAAGCATGACAGCCGTGGCAAGTTCATTACCATCCAGATTGGCGTCGATTGTGTCGAGCGGTTCGCCATTTTGGTCAATCACCGTGAAGGTGATCGGAACGGGTTCCTGGTTCAATTTCTCGACGAGTGACAGAAAAACGGTCTCCAGATCGGGGAAACGTTCGTGGCACACCGCATCTTGAGCACACTCGGCAAAGAGGTTGCGTAAAGCATAGCTAACAGCGGAGCCGGCGGGCGCATTGAACTCCATATTAGACGTAACCACACCATCGAGCATGACACTTCGTAGCTGGGCGTTGTGCTCCTCGGCTTGCTCAATAACATACTGGCCCAGCAGCGTACCATACGAGACGCCGTAATAGTTGAAACTGTCATAGCCTAATGTCTCGGCCACAAAGTATATGTCCGCCGCGTTTTCAACCGAGTTGAAGGCGTCAAAATTAACGCCTTCGTCCAGCAGACGATCAAGGCAGGTGGCGGCAAAGGTTCGATCCAGATCCTCAATGAGTTCGCTGGCCACCTGAATATCATGGTCAACCTCTTCGGTACAAACCAGGCTGGGGCGCGAGTAGAAAGTGCCCCGTTGCTCCACAAAGACCAGATCACGGGTACCCAAGATACTCTGAATGATCGGTACCGTAAAATTACTAATGGCGAATGCCTGAATGGTTGAACCGCCAGGGCCGCCTTGCTCCATAAACATAGGATCGGGCGCGGGGTTGTCGCCGTTACTGGGTACTCTGACCACGGCGATCTGAATGGTGGGGCCATCGGGTTGGCTGTGGAATTCCGGCACGGTCACGTAACCACAATCGGCCTGCGCCGCCGTCTCGCCGGGTAGATTGAAAGTATCACAGGACACCGCCTCCCAGGCTTCGCCAACGTTGGCGGGGGGTGTTGAGGCAGTCTCCGCCTCTTCATATACAAAGATGGGTTGCATGTCATCGATACAACTGCTATCGGGCGCTTGAGTTGGATCGGTCAGAAAATCGAGGGTAATTTGGCCGGGGCAAGATTCGCGCAGCATGGAACCATGGCCTGAGCCGGGGATGGTATAGACATACGCCGTCTCTAACTGGCTACCGATATACTCGCCATAGGGCTGGGGCGTGATCGGATCACGTGTTCCATTCATAATCAGGGTGGGGATATCGGTATTATCAAGGGCAAAAGATTCTTCAGGATCGACCTGGATAACTTCGCAGCCCAGTCTAAGCGTCTTGGCTCCCTCTTCGCTCAGGAATTCTAATGACTCATAGGGCGTGTCAAAAAACGTTTTCCCATCGCGTTGGATAGAGTTAGACCGCGCACACAATATAGCCAGATACATCGCTTCAGCTTTAGGGTTAGCCCCATAACCGGGCGATATAGCCTCTGCCACCCAATCAAATTCATTCGTTTGGGCAGTTTGATAAATGATTTGGGGCAAGGCTCTGTTCTGTGTATCACTATACAGGCGACCAAAAACGGCAATGATAAGATCTTGTCCGCTCAGGGTCGTGTCGATGGTTTCCAGCGTCTCTCCGGCCTCGTCCGTCACGGTTAGGGTCGCTGACACAGGCTCCTGGTTTAGCTGATCGACTAAAGAGAAAAAGACTGTCTCCAGATCGGGAAAGTGTTGGTTACATGCTTCATCCTGAGCACATTCAGCAAAGAGATTGCGCAAGGCATAACTGGCGGTGGAGCCAGCCTGAGCCGTGAAGTCAATATCAGAGGTCACAACAGCATCAATGGTGACGCTACGTAATTCAGCCGTATGTTCGTCGGCTTGATCAATGACGTATTGCCCCAGCAGCGTGCCGTAGGAGACGCCGTAAAAGTTGAAGCTGTCATAGCCTAATGTCTCGGCCACAAAATACATATCGGCTGCATTTTCGATGGAATTAAAAGCGTTGAAATTCACCCCTTCGGCGGCCAGACGGTCACGGCAGGCGGCCAGCCAATCCCGATCCTCATCTTCTTCCAGCCCTTTGGCCACTTGAATATCGTGTTCGACTTCCTCCGGGCAAACCAGGCTGGGGCGGGAGTAGAAAGTGCCGCGCTCTTCTACAAAGACGATATCACGGCTGGCCAGGATAGCTTGCAGGTTCGGGGCCAGGGGTAAAATCAGTCCCGGAAATATTGCGATGGTCGAGTCACCGGGGCCGCCCTGCTCCATAAAGAGTGGGTCATGCGCGGGATTGTCTCCGGTACTTCGAGTACGAACCACCGCCACCTGAATGGTCGGGCCATCGGGTTGGCTATGGAATTCCGGCACGGTCACATAACCACAGTCTGAGATCGCGGCGATTTCATCCGAGAGGTTGAAAGCGGTACAATCGACCGCCTCCCAGGCTTCGCCAAAATTGGCCGGGGGTAGCGGGGTTGTCGCCACTGCCTCGCTAGTTCCGGCTTCAGTAGGCAGCCACAGCTTCTGGCCCACCTCGATGACGCCAGGGTCATCGATGACGGTGAAACTTTCATCCTCAGCAGCTTTGGCGTTGGTGGCTTCGATGATGGCCGCGTAGGCCAGCGGATCGCCGTATTGTTTCTCGGCGATGGTGCTGAGCCAGT
>JAGRCC010000342.1 GCA_020433785.1 Anaerolineae bacterium | reverse complement strand
TTATGCCGCTGAAGTGGAAGGGGAAACTTATGAATGCGGCGTGGTTGAGGTGCCGGAAAATTACGCTGCACCAGATGGCCGGACACTCGAACTTGTGTATATCAGGCTGTTCAGTCCAGCCGAGTCACCGGCAGCCGACCCGCTGCTTTACTTATCCGGTGGCCCCGGTGGGTCGGCGGTGCGAGAGGCCGTCGCCCCTAATCTTTATGCCAATATGCAGTTTATCAGGGAAAGCCGGGACGTGGTGTTCTATGACCAACGCGGGACAGGCTTAACCGCCCCGCTCAATTGCGGGCCGGTTCAGGCGGCCATCGGTGCGTCGATCGAGCTGTCACCGGAACTGGCCGAGGATATTCAAACCCTTGAAGACGACAACAACGTTAAAACGCAACTGTTCAATGTCGCTGTTTGTGCCCAAATTTACACCAAAATCGGGGTTGACCTGGCCCAATACAACAGTATTGCCAGCATCAAAGACATCACCAGTTTGATGGATGCGCTGGAATACGGGCAGTTCAACCTCTACGGTACCAGTTACGGCACCAAGCTGTCCCAGGTGGCCCTGCGTGAGATCCCGGACCGGGTCAGGAGTGCGGTCATCGATGGCACCTCCCCGGTGTCGCAGCCCCAGATGGCTAACGCAGGCATTGAGAACAACGAGCAGTATGTCCGTATCTTTGCCCAATGCGCGGCCGACCCGGCCTGTAATGAAGCCTATCCAAACCTGCCTGAGCGCTTTACGGCCCTGCTTAACCAGATTCAAGCTAACCCGATTGTGCTCGAAGATCCGATCATACCAGCCGGCACGCTAACAAAGGTCTTTGGGAGTGACCCCATTGATCAGATTGACATCTCATTCTTTCAGCAGCTGATAACATACAATGGTAACGTCTCCTATCATGGGCTTGGGGAGGCAATCAGTATCGTAGATCAGACTCCCCGCCTCATTCTGGCTCTGGAAGAAGGTGACATGGAGTATGTAAGAGTACTTTTTGGGAATATACCGGCTCTGCCCGGCGGAGCGGCTGAGGTACCCCAAGAGGTTCCCGACGAGAGTGCCATTATACCGGATAACGACTACATCGCCCCTACCATTGAGACGTTGTTGGCGGAAGCCCAGCAGGTACCCGCGGTCGCCAGCCCGTCTAGCCCGGAACAGCAATGGGTCGCCTTAGCCGTCAATGACCTGGCGACGCGCTTACAGAGTGGAGAGGAACAGACAGAGGTGATCAGGGATATGATTGAGTTGGCTATCTTACCAGCCAAGGGTCGTGATCCCCAACTGCTGATAGATTATGCCAACGAATATCTACCGGAGGAACTGGCGGCCCAGGCTAATGCCCTGGTCGAAGCGATGACCCCGGCTGACGTTCGGGCCACAATGTGGCACCTTGACGAAGTGGCTGAGGCCATGCGGATCCAATCTGAGCTTGTGCCGGGTTATCATGAAGAAGTAACCTGGGCCGTTAATTGTGCTGAGGATGTGACCTTGCGGCCGGCGGATGTGATCGATGAGGTTACTGCCGCGGCTACCTACCCGCAATTGGCGGATTTTGGCAGAGAAACTTATGAATTTTTTGAGACGGCCTGTGGTTTCTTTCCAGAAACGATTATTCCCATCAGCTTTATCGAACCGGTGGTCAGTAACATTCCCGTCCTCCTCATCCAGGGCGATTTGGATACGAGTACGCCGCCCTATCAAGCCCGAACCGTGGAAAGCTATCTGACGAACGCCACCTATGTTCCGTTTAACACCGAGGGGCATGTGGTTGCCGCTCAGACTGCAACCTGTCCGGGCACCATCGCCGCCCAATTTCTCAATGACTCAACGGCTGACCTTGACACCAGTTGTACCGAGGAATATGTGATTAATTTTGAACTGCCTTAATTGAGGTTGTTTCTGCCGTAGGGATTTCTTCGCCTGCGACTGCGAATGACACATCTCAGCATGTCACTTCGCAGCGCAGCGGAGAAGTCCCTGCAACGCTACAATCATTGAGATGGTCACTGGCTTGAAAGAATGCCCCAATTAAGATTTCTCGAATCTGCCAACCGAACTGGGCTTTTGCCCAACCATTTCAGGGATTTCTCCGCCTGCGACTGCGAATGACACATCTCAGCATGTCACTTCGCAGCAAAGCGGAGAAGTCCCTATGGCGTTACAAGCATTGAGGTGATGGCTGGCTTGAAGGGGAATTTCCCCCAAAAATTTTACAGCAAGGCTTGATAGGCAAAACAAAAGAGTAGGCTCGACCTAATCATTTGGGTAGGGCTATATTCTTGCAGATCGATTATACTGCTTAAACTTACACTAAACAGAAAACAGGAGAACTATAATGACTGAAACCTATCCGCCCACGTTGTATGAATGGGCTGGGGGTATGCCCGCTTTTGAACGATTGACCGATATCCTTTATACTCGGGTTGAGGCAGAACCCTTACTGGCACCCTTATTTGCCAACGCTAGCCCGGAACATAGAAAATATGTCGCGCAGTTCATTGCCGAGGTTTTTGGTGGTCCGAAAAGCTACAGTGAAACCAAAGGCGGTCATCCCACCATGATCTCGCGCCATTTGGGGAAGCAGCTAAC
>JAGRCC010000341.1 GCA_020433785.1 Anaerolineae bacterium | reverse complement strand
GGAGCCGACGCGGTGGTGATGGTTGAGGAAACCGAAGTAAGCGGCGACCAGGTTGAGATTTTGGTCCGCGATATTCAGCCCGGCGCCAATATTCGGCCGGTTGGTCAAGATATCGAGCAGAATCAGCGGGTGTTAGCCACGGGCACGGTGCTTGGCCCGGCTGAGTTGGGCTTGCTGGGAACGGTTGGCCGGAGCGAGGTTATCGTTTATCGCCGTCCTAGAGTAGCGGTCATGTCGACCGGCGACGAAATTGTCGAGCCGCACGAGCTGCCCGCGCCCGGCCAAATTCGCGATGCCAACCGCTTTACGCTGATCGGGGCGGTGCGGCAAGCCGGAGGCGAACCGCTTGACCTGGGCATTGTTCGCGATAAACAGGGCAGCCTGCAAGACACCATCGAACGCGGCCTGGCCGAAGCCGATGTGCTGCTGACCTCCGGCGGGGTGTCGATGGGGCAGCTTGATCTGGTCAAGCCCTATTTGGCTTCGCGCGGTACGCTGCATTTTGGCCGGGTTAATACCAAGCCGGGCAAACCGGTCACCTTTGCGGTGGTTGATGGCGTGCCTTGTTTTGCCATGCCCGGCTTTCCCGTGAGCGCTTTGGTGAGTTTCGAGGTTTTTGTTCGACCGGCCCTGCTTAAAATGGCCGGCCACACGCAGATTTACCGGCCCCGTGAGAAAACGGTGCTGGCCCATCGCTTCTCCCATACCGCCGCCCGCACCGAGTTTCAGCGGGTAGTGCTGACCCGCCGGGCTGACGGCAGGCTGGTTGCCTCAACCACCGGCTTCCAGGGATCGGGCCGGTTGCTGTCGATGGTGAGCGCTAACGGGTTGGTTATCCTGCCTCACGGCCAACATGATTACGAAGCCGGTTCGGTAGTGGATGCGCTCGTCCTCGACCGGGTTGAGCGGGAAGAGACAAGCAACGGTTGAGCTATCGAAACGGAACCTCAAAAAGCCGGGCTAAATCAACCCGAACCCGAAGTTATACCATGCTGTTTGGCGTTTGCTGCGGGATGATTACGGGCGCAGCGCTCCGGGTTGTCACCACGCCGGCCACCATTTTAAGCTACAAGCTGATTGCCGGATTTTTACTCGGAGCCATAACTATGAATTGGCTGGCCTGGGCCTTTCTTCTATGCGGCCCATTTTGGGCCAGTACCCAGGTTTCAAACGCTCGCGCCGGTGTTTATTCCTGGAAGCGGATCCTCTGTGTGGGCGTGACCATCGCTTTAGGAGTGAGTTTTGTGGCATTTATCAATGCCCTAACAAACCAGCGCTATCTTCAAGCGCTTATGGCAGCCGTTTTCTTTTTGAGTCTGATTGTGGTCATCGGCGGAACGGCTGACTCGCAGGCCTTAAAAGCGCAGGGGCTGCTCTCGTATTTGGGAATGTCTTTTTTTATAGCGGCTTGGGCCGGAATGGTGCCCTTTACCGGCGGCTTGTTTGGCGCGTCGCTGGCTGTCTTGATGACCGGCTTCGACACCATCTTGTCCGTATTGCACCCGTACTGGCTTCTGAGCGGCGTTGTCTATGGCGCCGTGTTGGGGCTGCTGACGGGAGCCAATTGGAACAAGCTTTAAGCGAGTTTGTTAGACCCCTAACTGTGGACTAGCGGTATAAAAAGACATTACGCATTTGACCTCCAATCATGTCATTTCGTAGCCGAAGGCGGAGAAATCCCTGAATTGATTGATTTTACGACTTGTTCGGTTGGCAAACTCGAGCGACCTCCCGTGAGGCATCGCGTTAAATCAGCGACCTTCCCGGTGATAGTAACCTCACAGGGACTTCTCCGCTGCGCTGCGAAGTGACATGCCTTTAGTGTGTCATTTCGCAGCCGGAGGCGGAGAAATCCCTAGTATGGAAAGATTGGTTCAGTCTGAAAATGGCCTGATGTCGGGCTGACATGAGATTTGTTGATCACTCTCCAGGTTATCAGACTGAACCAATCTTAGCCGGGTGGACGTTATGGTCCGGGTAAAAATGAATGTCTACTCGACCGGCGTCCCGACCACTAAATCATCAAAGGTCACTCCGACCGGCGACTCTTCATCGTAGTTATCAACCACAAAGCCAAAACTGCCGCCGCTCAGGTCAGCATCGCTGAAGGCTGCGACTTGAAGGCCGTTGATATAGAGATAGTAGGTATCGCCTCGCCCCTCGACGGTGAGCACGTTGGCGGCATTTTCAGTTTGGTCGATCAGGCTGGAGGCCGTCCACTCAACGAGCGGGATAAGTTCGCCGCCAATCGATTTTTCGGCGATGAAGTAGCCGTCGCCGCTGATGCGGAACAGGTAGAACTCATCAAACTCTTCGCCCGCTTGGAGCTGGAAGAGCAGGCCATAGGCATTATTGGCGGCTCCCTCGTAACCGGCGGTGGCTTGCAGCAGAAATTCATCGGGCAGAGCGGCCTCATAATAGTAGTCGTAAATGGGGCCGGCGTAAGGGTTCAGGCCAAACAGGTATTGGTCGTCGGTGGTGTAGTAGCTGATGCCCCACTCCTCCTCTTCGTCCAAATGGTACAGCCCGCTGGCGGTGTCGCTGAAGTCATCGCTGAACAGGATTTCATCGAAATCCGGCGGTGGCGGGCCGATATTTTCTTTAACCAGGCCGGAGATGAGCAGGTCAAAGCTGTAGAGCATGGGGTTGAACACATCATCCACCGCCTGGCCAAAATCGTCGGCCGGAGCCAGATTTAAGACCAGATAGGTGGCCTCTGTCGTGGGCGTTGAGGCGATGGCTGAAGCGGAGAAGGCCACCCCGTCCTGTTCAAAATCAAAGTCGATGAGCTGGGCGTCAAACGAACCCAGCACAAACGTTTCCGGCTCTTCCGTCAAAAAGACCAGATTTTCCAGATCACCGCTCTGTTGTAGGGCCTCGGTGACGCCTTGCAACGCGGCGGCATTGGCCTCATCGGGATTGGCGGCGTCATCGTAAGTCACGACCGAAATCGAGACAAAGTGCGAACCGTCCTCGCTAGAGAAGTTAACCGAGGCTTGCGCCGGGTCCGCTTCAATCGTCCAATCGGCGGGGTAAAGGGTGGCGAAGCCAAAGTCTTCATCCACATACGAGACAAAGCCGTCTACCGGCTCGGTCTCTTCATTGACCACAAACAGGCCCTCATACTGCTCATAGGTTTGGCCGTCCAGGTCTTCGGCAATGAGGCCGACCACATAGTTGCCGCTGGGGGCGGGGGTGGTCTCGATGACAAAGGGGTCGCCTTCAAACGTGAGGGTTTGGCCGGGGGCCACATAGCTTTCGCGGCCGGCCTCTCCGTCCAGGCTCAGATCGTCGCCGCGTTCGAGCACGGTGAAGGTGTCGCCAATTTGGGGCGTGATTTCCCGGGGCGCGCCGACGGCTGCGGTCAAACTGCCGCCAAAGCTGTAAATGCCACTCATTACCCCGTCGCGGAAAAACATTTTGGCGTAGCGCTGCTGTTCGCTTTGCCCAAAGGTATAAATGCCCTCAACCGCAAACGTCGGCGATTCGGGATCGTAAGCCTGGGGCCGGAACAGGGCTTTAGTGGCATCGGTGCCGTTGCTGATGGCATAAATAACCGGCTGCCACTCATACGCCACGCTCACGCCCTCCTCCGACCAATCCGGGTAGGCGATGCCGCCGATTTCCTGGGTGTCGTCGGCAATCAGGTAGTCCATATCCTCGATCAGCAGCACATCCTGGCGAGGCAAAAAGCGGCCGATAAAGGTGTAGATGTAGGCCAGCCGGTCGCCGCTGATGTCGGCGCTAATGGTTACCGGCGCGTCAGGGGTGGCAAACTCGGCGGACAGCGCCAGAGGCGTTATCTCCAACCGGCCCGACGAGCGACCGGCCTCCGGGGCGACCGGGACGGCCGCGGGTTGATCCGGATCGGCTTGGGGGCGGCTGAAGGTTTCGCCGGTATGGAACGCCGCCAAAAACTCATCCCACTGCGACTCCTCGGCAAAGCGGGCGGCGACGGTGGTGTAGCCCACGTCGTCGGCGATGCTGTGCAGTTCATTGGTGGGGAAATGGATGGTGACGCCGGTGGCGCCGGGCCGTTCCGGCCCATGTTTCTCGGCGATAATGGCCTGGGTCAAGGCGGCAGCGACTTCCTCGGCGGCGGCGGCAACGTCGGCATCGTCACTAAACTGGACCACCAGTTGGACAAAGTTAAACAGGTCGATGTAAGGGGAAGGCCAGTCCTCGCCAAAGACGCTTTCAAACGATTGGGCGTAGGCCCGCGCTTCGGCCACGGCGTTGGGGTCAATCGCGATTAACGCGGTGGCTAAATTATCAACGGCCGCGTTGACATTGGGGATTTCGGCCAGGTCAATGGCGGTCAAAGTCACATCCTGGCCCAAGAACGTGGCCAGTTCTGCCGCGCTGGCCTCGCTCCCGCCAAAGCTGGATTCGAGCATAGCCCGTCGGGCGTTGTCATCGACAACACGCGCATCGCCGTCAATGTAAGTGGACACAATGGCCGCGGACAGGTCTGCACCGGACATTTGCGGGTTGTCCGTTAACTCCTGCAAAAAGCCGGCATAGGCCCAG
>JAGRCC010000340.1:4065-5311 GCA_020433785.1 Anaerolineae bacterium | reverse complement strand
ACGGCATCGAGTAAGGCCACGCTATAGGCCCATATATCGGTGTCCTGAAAAATAAGATAAGTGTTGAATGTAATAGAGGCAACGACCAACACCAGGCACACGAGCAAAATCAGGCCCTTAAGGTTGCGTTTAATGAGATTGAGCGGGGTTTCGTACTTTTCAAAGAAGGAGTACGCCTCCAGCCTGTTGAATACAAAGCCGGCCACGTGATTAAGGACAACAAAAGCAACCATTATCAGAACCAACTCGCTGATAATAATGGCAATATCCTGATAGCTTGGTGAAAAGGCGTTTAGGTTCATTTTTCATCTCATCCGTTAGGGGTTGTAACGGGTAATTGGTAAATCAATCTCTAATTACCAATTACCGGCCTCAAATGTGGAGGTAAATTAATTTACGATTTCAACGGGCAAAGGTCCCATTATCAGATATAACCATCTGATCGGAAAATAACAGCACCGGCAGCGACAGCTTAATGGCGCGACTTTCCAATACTTTGAGCGCCGCCTGATTGACCTGAGATTTAACCACTCCCAGTTTATGCAGATGATGGGCAAACGGCTGCCCAGGCTGCCACGGTTTAACCCCATAATCGATTTGAATATCAAAGGAATACTCGCCGACGGCCGCCAGCAGCGGCTCGGACCAGACGACGTGCTCATTCCGGTTAATGGTCGCTTGCAAGATTGGCAGCACTGCCTCGATCTGCTCGAGTGTGGTGTTGCGATGGATATGAAAAATTTCGGCCTGATAGTAATAGATGGCCACATCGAGATTACTGATGGCCTCGCTGCCAAAAACTTTGTTGGGTAAGAGAACCTTTTCGCCGTGAACGGTTTCCACCAGCGAACTCCGCAGCCCGACCTCGCGGATATAGCCTTCTACCCCGGCCACTTTAATTCGATCTCCGGTCTTGAAGGGGCGATGGAGAAAAACGATGATGCCGCCAAAGAAGTTGGCAACGGAGTCCTGTGCGGCCAACGCAATGGCCAAACCGCCGATGCCTAACCCGGCCAGAATAGCGCCCACGTTGTAGCCGGCATTATTTAACCCGATCAAAATGGCCAACGAGATGACCGTGAATTTCAGCCCGGTTCTCAGGATAGGCAAGAGCTGATCGTCAAGATCGGTTTCTGTCTTTTCAACCAGTTTGACAAAGTACTCCTTGTGAAAAGCGTCGTAAAGCCTAATCAACAGCCAAGCTACCAGAAGGGTCATTCCAAACTGAAAGATGGTATCGATCCAG
>JAGRCC010000340.1:0-4016 GCA_020433785.1 Anaerolineae bacterium | reverse complement strand
GTGATCAGCACGACTATCGGCTCTTCGATCATGTCGATGATCAGGTCATCAATTTGGGTTTGCGTTTTGCTAGTTAGCGATTTGATCCAGCGATTGGAAACCCAATACACAGCCTTGCCTATAATGAAGAACAGAACGATCAACAGGAGGGCAATGAGCCACTGACTAAGCGTATTGCCGTAGTAAATTGTGTCGAAAAAACCGAACATGTCTTCTTTCCTTACTCCTTGAAAATAGACTTGTAGAACAAACTTAAGTTTGCCCTACGATAAACTTCATTGCCGTTGTCGTCTCAATTGAGACAGTTAGACTCCTTACTTAAATAGACGCCGCTTCCTGATCAATGGTGGTAAAGAACTGCAAGGCTCTATATTTCTGGCTGATCATCTCGGCGTAATCTTTGGAGTAGTAGGTGCCGGCCAAATAAGCAAACCCGCCGGAAGTTGTCTGCTTGGGTAACGCCGGCATCAGGCTGGCAATGGCCTGGTCTTGGTCTTCGTTTTGGGGCACAAGCCAGACCGTAAAAGGCGTTACGTCAGCCTCTTCATCCAGGTAACCGGCAAATAGGCCGTTCAGTTCGGCTAAAATTAAAGCCTCTTCGTCAGAAATCTCCTCATCGATTTTGACCAGCACATTTAACAAATCTTTCAGGCGAGCGGCTTGTAGGTGAGATGGCTGCAGGGCCAGGTAATCGAGAACGCTTTGCCGGAGAGTCACAAAGTCGGTTTTTTGGCCTTGTAGTAGTCGTTCTCTCATCTCTGCCGCCGAGTAATCAAAGCCGTAAGCGTGGGTAAATTTCTGAATGAACTCAACTTCCGCGTCATCCAAAACCTGATCAATCATGGCCACTTGCCGTAAAATCTCAAGCGTCTGCTCAAAGGCCCGCATCTCTTCCTCAAGGTAAACCTGCGGCAGCAGCACCGAGAACTCTTCAACCGTATAAGTGTCGTGCCAATAGCGTAAGTAAATTTCTTTGGGAATCATCAACAGCCTGAGCGCTTTTTGAGCGGTAATGGTGGCCTCTTGCACGTCGCCCCGGATAACGCGAGTATTGCCCAGCGGGATCCAGGGTTTAACTGCGTGGGCCTGGTAGCCGCCCAGAGGCGTCATGAATAAGCCTTCGCCCATCGGCACGTACACAAATCCGGGTGGTGCGCCGGCGGTGATGAGAGTTTGATCTTTTTTGAGCGTGGTCAACCTCACATCGGAAAAAGCTTTGTCCGGATTGAGATTGATGATTTTGTGTCCCGACTGGGCCAGCCGCATCAGCACCCGTTTTCGCTGATCACGAGACCAATCTAACCGTTCGGCCTGGAGATAGCGCTCCCGCTCATCTTGGGCGATGAATTTAAGTGAGGGCACTATCCGGCTTCTCGGGCCAAGGTTAGCGTTAAGGATGACGAGTTCTTCTAAGATGATACCGGCAAAATCGAGGTTGTCATCCGTTTCTTCGATGAGGATTTGAATATCTTGGTTCGATTTTAACCCCTCATCTTGACCGGCCGGGCGCTGAAACGTATCGACAATATCCCGCTGTATGTCATCGATGATAAAGGCAGCGAAGCCCGCGCTTTGCCGGGTCGCCTCCGGGTTGGCAAACGATCCCCGATGAAATGACAAGCGCAAATCGCCTTCCTGAGTTAGCTCGCTGCTGCCGACATTGGCCTCTCCGGCCGCCGGGGGATGGCCCGACTCAACCAGAAACATCTCGCCCGACCCTTTTTCCAGCGCAAAGATGGCATTGCCCGTATTCTGATCGACCAAAATCTGGTAACCGGCCGAGGTTTTTAGCACCGTGCCTCGCTGGCGTAGGGCATCGGCCACTCGCAAGGCGCGGATGGTATCGGTTACATCGCTTACCATGTCGCGCACCGGCTCTTGGTCCGACACCAGCCACAAAAATGCCTCTCGCTCAAAATTGGGGTAGTAATGGGCTGCCCCGGCAAAGGCGCGGGGTGAGACATCTTCGGCATCAAGAAAGCGGTCCCGGTTAGCCTGGGCCGCCTTCAGCGCCTGTGTCAACTCCGATTTCTCCGTGCCAAAGCTCTGAACAAGAGTCGGGCTGCGCAGTGAACCGACTATCTCCGGCCGCTCCGGTTCCTGGTTGGCCTCCAAGACCCGAACCAGCTTTTGGGCTATCTTACTCACTTGTTGATCGTGATAGAGATGGCGCAGGTTGGTGCTAACCGTGTTCATCATCATCTGCCGCAGTTGGGCCGGATGGTTCAAAATATCAATCGGTACTTTGCTTTTGCTATGCCCCACCGACATGGCCAGCATCTCGCGTAGGACCAGTTTAGGCGGTTGTTCTAAAACGCCGCTATCTTTCAGATTGACCAACCGCCAGGAGATATTACCCCAATTTTCGGCCCAGATGGTCTCGACAATCTCATCAAAGACCGGGGTAAAGACCTCTTGCGCGGCAAATTCAGGGTGCATAACCCGACCAAAGGAAGAGAAATCGAGCATGCCAATATCATGATTGTAGGCCAGGATAACGCCATAGCCCTTCATAAATTCCAGGCGCAGCGTGTCCCTGGCCGGAATTAAAACCCCATTGATCGTATCGAGAATGGGTAGAATAGTGGTTGCCACATCGCGGACGTGCACCACCCCGTGATCCGAGTAAAGGGCGACATGCTTAAGTGGATTGGCTAAGAACCCTTCATCTCGGGCGACGCAGTCCAGTTCAGCCTGCTCACTGACTTTGGCGTAGTAGCTTTGTTCAATTTGCACCCGAATCTTCTCGGCCAAATAGCGGTCGAGTTGAGGGACGGAGTAGGTCGCAGAGCTGGGTTCTACTATAGGATGTTTCATGGGTAACCTCCATAAATTTGTGAGCGGTAAGCTGTTAGCTGCTGATAGCTGACGGCTAATAGCTGACCGCTGATAGCTAACGGCTGATAGCTAACGGCTGCCACAACAGCTTATCGAACATAGGCCAAAAGCGTTCGGTGTCTACATCCAAACAAACGTCTACGTTAGGCGGGTTGCTGGCCTCATCCCGGCGATCCCGCCGATCGGCCAGCGACATACCGGTGGTGAACCGGCCTTCCGTTTCAACCATCAGATGAACCCGCTCGGTTGTGGCCAAACTAGGGTCGATCAGAATCCCAACGGCTAACGGGTCGTGCACGTAGCAGCCATAAAAGCCCTCATTATCGCGATAAAACGCCATATAAATCTCGGTGCAATCGGCGATGAATTGCGCGACCTGAGTAGGGGAACGCCGCAGGTGGTCTTCAACCCGATGGCGCGGCAAGGGAGCCTTCATCGCCACATCGAGACCGACTAGCACGACGGGAATACCGGACTCCATGACCACCTGGGCCGCATCGGGATCGACAAAGAAGTTGAACTCGGCGGCGGCGCTGATGTTGCCCGGAACGGTAACAGCGCCCCCCATCGTCACAATGCGCCCGACCCGCTGCATGGTTGCGGCATCGCGCTGGATCGCCGTGGCGATGTTGGTTAACGGCCCCAATGTGATAATCGTCAGGCGTTCGCCGTAAGTTCGGGCCGCTTCAAGCAATACATCGATAGCATCGCTTTCAGATGGCTTGAGGTTAAGGATAGGATAACGGGCCATACCGGCAGCATCCTCAAATCGATGCAGTTCGCCCAACCCATCGGCCCCATGAATGCCGGCGGCATTGAACGGCGGTCGAACCAGCGGGCGATCGCAGCCTGTGGCTACCAGGGGGACGGATTTGGGCTGGGCAATACTCAGCACCCGCAGTACGTTGTAAGCAGCCTGATCGACGTCAATGTTGCCGGCTACAACGGTAATGGCTTTGAGATGTAACTGTGGTGCATTCAGCGCCATAATGATGGCCATTGCATCATCGACGCCGCCGTCCGTATCGAGAATGATAGGAATAGGACCATTGCTCATATCTGTCATTTTCACGCCTCTCCAAGGATTAAATTGAGATCTTATAGGGTGGGATTGATCGACCTAAATTAGTATAAGGCGAGTGCCGGGGAAACGTATTACCCGAAAAGTAGTATTTTTG
>JAGRCC010000339.1 GCA_020433785.1 Anaerolineae bacterium | reverse complement strand
CGGCTGCTTGATCTACACCACCGCCGAAATCGTGCTGGGGGTGCTGCCCGGCCGCTCGTTTCGGCGCGAACTCGACAGCGCCACGGGCTATAAGGAGTTGGTTATTGTGGAAAGCGCGGGGGAGGACTGAGCGCGGGCTAGCCACTCGGCTCATCGACCGTGATTGCCACCCTGGCCGGGCCGTTGGTCGAGGGGATTTCTTCGGGGGCGGCCAACGGCTCGATCTCTTTAGCGCCGGCCGTTTCTCTCAGGCTGCGCGGCCGTTCCCAGCCCAGGCGCGCTAGGTCTCAGCCGCAGCGACGGCGCGAACCTCGGCAGCGACTGAATTGCCACGGGCACCAACGCGGCGTTTGTAGGCTATAAAGCGAGGGGATATAGCCTATAATCGATGGGATTGTAGGCTATAATTGATACGATTGTAGTCTATAGAAAAGGGGATTGTAGGCTATAGTAAAACGAATTCTAGGCTACAAAAAGACAGGTTATAGCCTGAAATTAGGGCATAATCAGCGGGTAAAGTCTGGCGCGTCAAAGTTATGGAGATTAAATAAATAATCGAACGACTATTCCCCCCGACGTCCACCCGGCGATAAATCGACCGGGCTAGTCAACGGCACCCGCTCAAGCGGGTTTGAACAGCCCGTCTTTAGCGGGCGCAGCTCATAGCCGGGCCGATTTGTCGCCCGGCGAACTTGGGGGGAGAGCCACTCTGGGGGGGCCGTTTATTTTCTTGAACTTCATTTCGTTGACCCTTGCGTGAATGGACCAAGCCGGTGAATGACAAAGCAAGCTTTGTCGCTCCATTCTTCATTCTACATGCTCAATTCTTCCAGCAATCGTTCCGCTTCATCATACGCCACCTTGTAACTGTAAGGCGGCCCATCACACCAGGCATAATCCTTGGCCTGCTGGGCGTGCTGCTGCGCCGCGACCCGGTTGCCCTCAGCCAAGGCCAGTTGGGCCAGCAGATTATGAATATCGGCCAAATCCAGTACATACCCGGCCCGCTCCGCGATGAGGCGGGCTTCTTCGGCTATGCTTTTGGCCTGGGCCGGGTTGGCCTGGGCTGCGGCCAGCCGGGCTTGGGCCAGCAGGATGGCCGGTTCATCAGCAACATCGTTGATGGCCCGACAGCGGCGCAGGGCCTCGTCGAGATGGGTTTGGGCGGTGTCCAGCTGCCCCAGCGCCAGGTTGGCCCAGCCCAGCAGCCAGTAACAGCGCACGTAATCTCGCTCAACGGGATAGCTTGTTCGCGCATCTTCATCAGCCAGCCGGAGGGCCTCTTGCGCGGCAGCCAGGGCTTCAGCCGCTTGCCCTTGCAGCAGGGCGGCCAGGGCGCGATAGGCCCACACCGTACCTTGACTTTGAATTACATTCTCCGCCGTGAACTGTTCGAGCGCCGTCTCCAACTCCGTTTTCGCCTCGGCCCAATCGCCGCCATAGGCCAGCACCCGCCCCAATTCCTGATGCCCAACCGCCTCCCAGAAGCGATCCTCAATCTCGCGGCAGAGGGCAATGCTCCGGCGCAGGTTGTCCGCCGCCGCCCGTAAGGCGCCAGTCGGTAGCTGTTGTTGGGCTAAATTGCCAAGGGGAGTTGGAAGGGTTTCTTTGTCCCCTAGTTTTTCAAGAATAGCAATGTCTTGCTCAATCAGCGGAATCGCGGCCGCCGGCTGGCCGGCCAGGCTGTAACTATTGGCCAATTCGTTCAGCGTCCAGGCTTGATCAGCCTCTTGGCTCAAACGCGGCGGTTGGTCTTCGCCGTCCGGGAACAGCGCACTCAGCAGCTCGATCTGCTGCCGGTAGGCTCCCAATTGGAAGTAAAGCGGATTAGATAGGCGGTCACGGAAAAGCTCGCAAGCCTCATCATACCGCCCGGCGTGGACCAGGTGGTGATACAGTTCGATGGTCGGGCGCAAATCGTCCAGGCTGCGCACCCGTTCGGGCTTTGGCACGGCCTCGAAGTAGATAACCAGTTGGGTGTGGGTGGCGGTCGGGTCGGTTAGGCGGCTGTAGGCGTAGCGGCGCACAATCGGGTGCAAATCGTAGTGGGCGGTGGGTTGGCCGTTAATCCGTAGTTCAGTGCGCTGCACCAGCCCGCGCCGCTCCAGGGTCATGATGTCCGTGCGCCGGTTGCCAAAGAGTTTGGGTTCTTTGGTAGTTTCCGAGTGACCCACTAGATGTAGTGGTGTTCACAGGGACAACAAATAGTGGTAAACTTGTAGCTTCTCAAAAATGATAAGAGAGGTCAGCTACCAAATGTTTTCAAAAGTATCAATCCCCCTGGATATACCCGATGTGCAGGTGCTAGACATTGAGACAAACAAAAGAGGGGATTACGTCATCACAGTCGAAAGCAGCTTAAATAGCGCAATCTGTCAGCGATGCGGACGAGAAATCAGCAAGTTTCACAGCCACGACCGCACGATCACCTTGCGGCATCTGCCCATCTTGGGGCATGCAGTGTACATTCGCTTACGGCCCAAGCGCTATGAATGTCCGCATTGTTCGAGTAAACACCATCGAAAAACCAGTACCCAGCGATTATCGTGGTATCGGCCCAAGAGCCCCCATACCAAAGCCTATGAGGAGCAAGTCTTGTTGCAGTTGATCAATAGCACCATACAAGATGTGACCCTCAAAGAAAAGCTAGGCTATGAAGCCGTAGTCGGGATCATCAAGCGGTCTGTGACGCCCCGAGTTGAGTGGGGGACATTTGACCGGCTAGACGTCATCGGGCTAGATGAGATTGCCTTGAAAAAAGGACACAGTGATTATGTGGTCATTGTCACCGCCCGGCTCAGGGATGATCAAGTGAAAGTGTTGGCGGTGTTGCCCAATCGGGAAAAAGCAACTGTCAAAGCCTTTCTGGAGCGGATACCGACCCGCCTGCAACGCACCATCCACACCGTTTGCAGCGATATGTGGAAAGCTTACATCAATGCTGCCAAAGAAGTGCTGGGCGCAGCGGTGGTTGTGGTTGATCGCTATCATGTGGCCCAGAAATATCGGGCTGGGGCTGACAAGTTACGCAAACAGGAATTGAAACGGCTCAAAAGGGATCTGTCTGACGATGAATACAAGACCATCAAAGGAGCCATGTGGCCTTTCAGAAAAAACAAAGCGGCATTGAAACCCCACGAAACCGAGTTGCTTGAGCGGTTATTCGCTTACTGTCCCTCCTTAAAGTTAGCTTATGATTTCCGCGAAAAACTGACGGCTATCTTCGAGAAAGATTTGACCAAAACTCAGGCCACTGACGCCATCAAAGCGTGGCGTCAAGCTGTCGAAACTAGTGCCTTGACCTGTTTCGACCCCTTCCTGACCACGCTGGATACCTATCTGGATGAAATCACCAACTACTTCCTACATCGTGACAGCAGTGGTTTTGTCGAGGGGCTCAACAACAAGATCAAAGTTCTCAAACGGCGCTGCTATGGTCTACTTAATCTTGACCATCTCTTTCAACGCCTTTTCCTTGATCTTGAAGGCTATGCCCTTTTTGCCTGACTTTTTCTCATGCTCCCCTACTATATCTTGGGGGCCACACGGATTATCTGGAAGAACCCATGAAATTGGCTTAATTGAACTTAAACGCTGCTGAGGGGTAAATTTAATGGTCGGCATGCGTAGTCCATCATTGATGGCTCGCATCACTAATCGAGCCGGTGATAAATGTTCAACTTCAACTTCAACTTGGCCGGTTAATTTGTCTTGATTCGGAACATCGGGCACTAACGGCCATAGCACCAACATTGTCGTGTGGACCTGGCCGACTTCAGGACGGTTGTCGACCTCTAACACCATGGCTGGAATCGGCCCCACTTCAGTGCCGATATGCCCATCGAGCTTTAAGAACGCCATTTGTCCGCGCTGGAGTCGCCCTTGAGCCTGTGATGGAAAATCGAATTCAACAACTTCGCTCAGCGCTATCTGGCCTGGTTCGCTGATTTCATAAAGCGTTACCTGGGCAAAAAAGAACCAAGCTAACCACACCACCAGCAGCAGCACAACAACAACCAAGCTAACCAACGACCGATAAAAATTACTGTTTTGTAACGAACGAGTAGAGCGGGCAAAGGAATTCGCCATTGGATACTCCTAGCCGATCAAGGTGGCCTAAAAGGATGATGTATGGTTCCAATAGTTCTGATTTTAGCATAGAAGCTAATATTGAGGCAAGAAGTCAAATTTCCAATCATTAAAGTTTTTGCCTCATCTCTACCATCCTCTTATAATTCTTTTTGAGTAAATAATCTGTTTTAATTCAACGCAGTTGCCTCTGGCAACTTTACTTACCTGTGGAGGGTGATGATGTATCAAGATGAACAAGATGATACCACCATTTACAAAGTTGTTGTCAATCATGAAGAACAGTACTCAATTTGGTTTGCCGACCGTGAACCCCCTCTTGGGTGGCGCGAGGTGGGCAAGTCCGGCCCCAAGGCAGAATGTTTGGCCTATATAGAAGAAATATGGACCGATATGCGGCCCTTGAGTCTCCGCAAGAAAATGGAAGAAATGGCACAACAAAACCAAGAGGCCGATGAATGAGCACCATGGGCAACTATTGTAAGGCTTACCTCCTTAAAGATTTTCGTCGATTTGATGGGTGGACAGAGAACGCAGAAATGGTGAGAAAAGAGACGAAAATTGAAGGCGGGCAAGAAATTGAAGTGGAGCGAACCCTAACCGACGACACCATTCTCTATTTGCAGGAGAATTACGTCGTTACCGACGGTATCTTTAAAGATGAAAATATCATCTTCGATCAGGTTACGCCGGAGTGGACAGCTTATTGTCAAGAAGCGTTAAAATTTGAAATACCTGAATATGCCACTGCCTCACCTTCTGAGTCGCCGACCTCCTAAAGTCATCTGCTTTTGAAATATCAAATGTGATACGTGACAGATCGTAAACCTATGATTGCGGTTTTTGTCTGAATATAATTATGAGTTACGCAGTTGGGCGTATCCAGCAAGGTGACAGTCACTTATTCACTCAAAATAAGCGTCCGTTTGGCCTAGATAGCTCAATTTAGTGTATCGAAGTGACTGCCACCTTTTGAAGTGCGTAACTCCTATAGAATGTCTTTATTTCCTGGAGAGCAAATAAAATGAACGAACTCGTCCAACGTCTCGCTGCCGGAAAACACCCGGTTGTCGCTGGTCGGGCCGACTCGGCGACCGAGCTTAAAGAAAGCATTGATCGAGGCTATGTGCTGATTAAATTTACCGAAACCCGGGGGGGAACCGAGTTAGGTATCAGACTTGACGAAAGTGGTACCGATTTAAGTCAGGCTGATTTTGATCAAGGGACAGGCACTGTCCATTTAGCCGGCAATCTCACGCTGGATTATGTGCGGGTACGCTGCATCGTCGAAATAAATCTAGCCACCTTGGCCGGCCAGGGTGGCCTTGAGATTTTAGAAGAAACGACCTAATCCGGCGAGGTCGCGTATGAGAGTCAAAACTAATCTCAAAACCGATACCCAGGCTGATAATAACCCTTACCATCGACTTTATTTATCTCTGTTTGAGGCCGCCTATGGCCTTAATTTGTCAAAGAACAACACACCCACCTCTGTCCAAAATTTACCCCCTTCTACACCAGCTTCGGAACAAGATGATGTCGATGATGATACCTCTCCCAATGCGAAACAGGCTTAGGTACGCAACTTTGGCTTTTAGACGGAGGTTAGAGCTAGGGCGATAAAGAGATAATGCAGGCCAATCTCTCCATCGCCTCATCTCTTCCTCTCCATAATATATACTCCTGAGTTTACCCCAAACCCGATAGCTGCGTAAGCTCTATCTAATTAAACGGATTTTGTAACCTTTCAAAACAATTTATGCACCATCGTTTAGCCATTGCCCTCAACATTAGAGAAGGGGAAGGTCGGTTAGTTACCCTGCTGCTTATCCACTCATTCTTTATCGGCATGGCTAAAATCTTTACCAGCGCCTCGGCCAGCGCCATCTTCGTCGATAAATTTAGCGCCCAATCCCTGCCCTATGTCTACATTGGGGTGGCTGTTGTGGTTAGCCTGGTGGGGCTGGGGTACACCCAATTAGAAGCCCGGCTGCATTTCACGTCGCTGTTGGTAACCAATCTCAGTGTGTTGCTGGGCGGGTTGATTCTATTCCGCCTGCTATTAGCCCTTATCCCCGACACGATTTACCCGGCCCTGGGCTTGATGATCTGGTTTGAAGTCATCTGGGCAATGACCAGCCTGGAATTTTGGAGTTTGGCCGGTCAACTGTTTGATTTACGCCAGAGCAAACGGCTCTTTGGATTAATTGGCTCAGGCGACGTGACGGCCGTTATTATCAGCGGCTTTGCTATGCCGACCATTGTCTCGACGCTGGGCGTTCAGAACCTGCTGTTTTTGTCGATGGCCGGGTTGATAGGCTCATTAGCGTTGCTGGTATTGATTACACGGCTGTATGCCTATAAACTATCCAAAGTTGACCAACCTACTGACGTCGGTTCCCAAGCAAAAAGATCCCCGTCCACTCCCTTCTATCGCGACCTGTTCAAAAATCATTACCGGATTTTGATCTTTGGTCTGTCTGCGGTGGCGATCATAACCTACTATATTATCGATAATGCTTTTTTTGATCAGGCTCAAGGGCAGTTTGACAACGCCGCTCAACTGGCCGCTTTTGTGGGTAATTTTTTGGCGGCGTCAAACATTGTGGCTTTGATTGCCCGCGTCCTCGTCTCAGCGCCCTTTATAGAACGCTATGGCCTTCTGGGCGGATTGCTCTCGCTGCCGGTTATTATCGTCATCGGCGGACTGGGCGTCATCATTACCGGCTCGATTTGGGGCTCGATTCCGCTCATTTTTTGGCTGACTACCGGCATCAAGGTGTACGACAGCGCTATTCGTTTCTCCATCTATAAATCGGTCGGTTTAATTCTCTACCAACCCCTATCGGCTGATGAACAAAGACGCTTGCTCACCACCGTCGAGAGCTTTATTGAGCCGATAGCCGGCGGCGTCGCCGGGTTGCTGCTGCTGTTCCTGAGCGCCTATTTAGGGTGGGGAGCCATTCAGCTGTACTACGCGCTGTTAATTATCGTGCCCATCTGGCTCATCTTAATTGTGCTTCTCAACCGGGAGTACACCCAAAGATTGGTCAAGGCGCTCGCCAAACGCCAACTGGGGGGCGATTTGCTGGCTTTGGTCGATGGCACCAGTTTGGCGGTTATCAAGCAAGGGATCGACAGCGAGCACGTCGGCGAAACCATTTTCTCACTGTACGTCCTTGAAGAAATCGATCACGGATCGTTTGGCTATTTTTTGCGTCGGGCGTTGCGACACCCTGCCCCTGAAGTACGGCTGGATGCCCTGAGCCGAATTGAGCGAAACAACGTTTACTCCGCTTTACGCAATGTGCGTTTGCTGGCCCGCTACGAATCGAATGTAACGGTCCGAGCCAGAGCGCTGCGAGTTTTAGCCGCCCTGGGCGGGCCGGAAATCGTTGAGGAAATGGGTTCCCATCTCAACGATGCCGACCTTGAGATCAGGCAAGGCGCTTTGGTCGGTTTGTTACGCAGCGGCGGCATCGAGGGGATCCTGATGGCCGGTCAATACTTTTTTGCAGCCATGAATTCGCCCGACCCGGTCGAGAGACGCTTGGCAGCCCAGGTGTTGGGCGAGGTGGAGATAAGCAGTTTCTACGTTCCGCTACTAACCCTTCTTCAAGACAAAGATGTTACGGTTCAAAAAGCGGCGCTCATCGCTGCCGGCAAGTTGCAGTCACCCCAATTGTGGCCGGTGGTTGTCAAATTTGTTTCTGACCCTGCCTTATCCGCCACGGCGGCGTCCATCCTGGTGGCCGGCGGCGTGGCGGTTATTCCCGCCATTAAAAAGGCTTTAACCCATCTTACCCTGTCACCTGCAAACCAACTCAGATATATTCGCATCTTGGGTCGAATTCAAGGCGACCAGGCCCAAACCATCCTCGAAATATTTTTGAGCCATCCCGACCCGGCCATTCGCTACCGAGCGATGAATGCGTTGAGTTTGAGCCATTACCACGTTCCCCCGAATAAGGTGGAGCAGGTACATGTGACTATCAAAGCAGTGGTTGCGCATTTGGTTTGGATTTTGACGACATTAAGCGAACTCGATGCCGATCATATTCTGGACCCCTTACGAAATGCGTTGCTTTATGAATTCCATCAGGGCCGCGATCGTCTTTTTCTGCTGCTATCATTCATTTACGACTCAGACTCCATTTTGCAGGCCCGTGAAATCGTTCAAACACGCCATGTTGATCCCGATAAACAAGCCTATGCTTTGGAAGCGCTCGATCTATTACTATCAGATACCCTGAAACGTTGGTTATTACCGCTTTTTGATGCTACAATAGCCCCGGCGCAACGGTTGAAATTGTTAAGTGCGCATTTTGCTCAAGGGTCGGTGGGGCAGAGTAGACGTTTACATCAAATCATCAGTGGTTCCGAAGACGGGTTAACCCCCTGGACCGTTGGTTGCGCCCTCAATGTTGTGGCCGAAAAGTCATTGGTCGAGATGCAGCCCATTATTGTTAATGCCTTAGCAGCAACCCATCCCTTCATTAGAGAAACCGCTTTAAAGGCCTTAGCTACCCTTAGCCGGAAAAACCCGAACGGTTATATCGAGAAATTGATCAATGACCCTGACCCTCAAGTCTCTCGACTGGCTAAACATCTACAGGCCAATAATGCTGGAAACGATAAGCCTATGTTTTTAACCTTAGAAAAAGTACTCATATTAAAAAGCGCCGACATTTTTGCCGAGGTGCCGGAAGCCGACTTGATTGGTATTGCGGCCATCATGGAAGAGGTTGAAGTCAGTCACGGCACAACCATTTTTGAGCAGGGCGATACCGGCACATGTATGTACTTAATTGCCAGCGGGCAAATCCGTATTCACATGGCAGACCAAATCTTAGTTGAATTGGGTGCGCGGGATACCTTCGGTGAATTTGCCTTATTTGAAACGCAACTACGAACGGCTTCCGCCACGGCTCTCACCGACAGTGTAGTGCTGCGGCTCGATCAAGGGCCGTTTTACGAATTGATGACGGATCAAAGTGAGGTGGCGCGCGGCATCATTCGGGTCTTAATTCGCCGTTTGCAGGGCCTTAACCAACGCTTGAACATTTCCGATGAGCAACCGGCACCCACAACAACTCCGAAGACCAAAACGGAAGCGCACCAAACGATAATACAAGGAATTATGGATAAACTGGAAGAAGAGTAATCCATCGTCCTCAAACGGAAAGATTTCCTCAGTTAAATTCTTATTGGCTTCCAAACACATCCGGGTTAGAAAAGTATGTCAACGCAAAAAACGTTCATTGTAGCCAACTTCACGGCCGATCCGCTACAAGCGTCTTTAGACTTTTGGTTTCAAAAACTCAACCTCCCCGGCCTAATTGAATTTGCCCCTTACAATCAAGTATTTCAACAACTGCTCGATCCATCCGGCCCCCTGTTAGACAACCATCACGGCTTAAACGTCATTCTCGTGCGGCTCGATGCCTGGTCTAAGCCGGTTCAGTGGCCTGCTGAGTCGCCCCCGCCAGACCCGCTCATCCCGGCTGATAAGGTAAGTCTGGATGCCCAAGCATTAGCCTCCGCTCTGCGACACAGTACAGATCGATCAAGGGGGCATTATCTGCTGTGCCTCTGTCCGCCGGCCCCATCGACACAGGCCGACTCCGCCAAGCTGAGTCTATTCAACCAGGCTGTTACCCACATAACGACAGCCCTAAGCGATATTCAAACCCTCGAGATAATAACTCCGGCAGCGATTAACCGCCTATACCCTCTCCCCGCAGCAGACATTTACGATCTCTACAGCGACCACGTCGGTCACGTTCCTTTCACGCCCCGTTATTTTACCGCTCTGGGTACCCTGATCGCCCGCTGCCGCTACCGTTTACAAGCACAGCCGATCAAGGTCATCGTGCTCGATTGCGACCTGACCCTATGGTCCGGCCTTTGCGCTGAAGACGGCCCCCTGAACGTCCGCATCGACGGACCTTGGCGCGATCTCCAAACCTTTATGGTGAAGCAAAGTGAAGCCGGTCGCTTGATTTGCCTATGCAGCAAAAATAACGAAGCCGACGTCTTGACCGTGTTTGATCAACACCCCGCTATGGTCTTGCAGCGTCATCATCTGGTGGCCTGGCGTATCAACTGGCAGCCCAAATCAGAGAATTTACGATCATTAGCCCAAGAGTTGGGTTTGGGTCTGGACAGCTTTGTGTTGATTGACGATAACCCGGTCGAATGCGCCGAAGTTCAAGCCAACTGCCCGGAAGTGTTAACCTTGTGTTTGCCGTCTGCTCCCGACCAAATTCCTCACTTTCTGGACCATATTTGGGCGCTGGACCACAATCGCATTACGGCCATCGACCGCCAAAGAACCCGTCTCTACCAAGAGAATCGACAGCGCGAAACAATCTATCACCATGCTGTAACCTATGCCGATTTTTTAGCGCAGCTTGAACTTGAGATCACCATTTCGGTGATGACAGCCCCGCAGAGTGCGCGTGTGGCGCAATTGACTCAGCGGGTTAACCAATTCAATACCTCCCGGAACCCCCGTTCGGAAACGGATATACAGCGCCCCGACGCTGAGATACAAGTCGTCGAGGTTTCGGATCGCTTTGGTGATTACGGGTTGGTGGGGGTGATGATGGTTGTCGCCCGACCCGATACCTTGCGCGTTGATACCTTATTGTTGAGCTGTCGTGCGTTGGGGCGGGGCGTGGAGCATCACATGCTGGCCCACTTGGGCCGGCTGGCCGACGAACGCGGGCTAAAGTGGGTGGAGATAACCTATCATCCCACCGACCGCAACCAACCCGTCTACAATTTCCTGACCAATGTCGCCGCAGAGACGGCGTCGGTTGAATCAAACCACGGTTTCCGATTTCTAAGTAAAAAGCTGGTTACATTATCCTTTAACCCCCCCGCTACTTCACTCAACCAAGCGCGACCCAAAAACCTCTCCCCCGCTGGGGGGGACCGAGGGGG
>JAGRCC010000338.1 GCA_020433785.1 Anaerolineae bacterium | reverse complement strand
CCTGTTTGCTAGAACCCATAAGTTTATAGTGACCGCTTTAGTGGTTCTATCCTACAAACTCACCAAACTACAATTAAGCCAAGCCCGACTGCGTCCGGCTGCGCCGCGAAATCGCATCGACCAGCACCGCCAGGAGCAAGACCAACCCGGTAATCACGAACTTCACGCCGGAACTGAGGCCCAACAGGCCCATCCCGTTTTCAACGCTCATAATAATCAACGCCCCCAAAACCGCGCTAGAAACGCGACCACTACCGCCGAACAGGCTGGTGCCGCCGATAACCGCCGCCGCAATCGCGTTGAGCAGCAAGTTGCCGCCGCCGGCTGCCGTATCCACCGAGCGCAGCCGCGAGGCCAGAATAATCCCGCCCATCCCGGCCATCGCACTCGAAATCATAAAAACGATAACCTGAATTTTCTGCACCGAAATCCCGGCGCGGCGAGCGGCTTCTTTATTACCCCCAACCGCATATACATACCGGCCAAAAGGCGTTTTAGTCGCCAAGAATGAGAAGCCGACCAGAAAGACCAGGAGAATTATCCCCACAAACGGGACCCCGCGATCCTGGTTGCAGACATAGACGGCCAACAGTGATAAGATCGCCAACCCGGCAATTTGGAGAATGACAATAAGCATCGGTGTCGTCGCTAACCCCTGAGTTCGACGATCAAAGACTTGTCTGACGCGGACCAACGTATAACCTGCTACAAATACGAGGGCTAAAATCCAGCCCCAAAGAGCCGGTAAGAAGTAGTTGGCGATGCCCACGATGACCTTATCTTGAATGATGACCGTGCCGGCCCCACCGATCATAATCAGTACGACCCCGTTCCAGGTCAACAGACCGGCCAGTGTCACCACGAACGAGGGCAGTTGGAAGGTGGTAATAATTAACCCTTGCACCATCCCAATCAGGGCGACTGCCACCAACGCTAACCCTAAAGCCGCATACCAGGGCCAGCCTCCCGGTTCTCGCAGCAGCAAAGTCATTGTGACCGCGGCCACCGCGCTAACGTAACCGATCGACAAATCGATTTCCCCAATGAGCAAAACAAAGACCACGCCGTAGGCAATGGTGGTCACCCCGGCCATCTGCACGATTAAGTTAACAAAGTTTCGCGCCGTTAGAAAATTCTCGTTTTGCGACTGGAAAATAATGGCGATGAGGATCAGCCCTAAAATAATCGGCAGCGAACCGAGGTCGCCCGACGTCACCCGTTTGAGGTACGACTGAATATATTCCGACGGCGACTGGGCCGCTTGTCCGGCCATCAACGCACTTTCTGAGGCTGTAGTTGAATTTTTCACACTCATGATTTCACCATCCCGGGGACTTCTTGCAGCTTCCCTGCTGTAATTGCGTGAACAACTTCCTGTTGAGTTGTTTCCGATGTTCTAAATTCTCGTACTTTTTGGCCGAGCCGGAGAACCGTAATCCGATCGGTCACTTCAAAGATATCATGCAAGTTATGCGAGATTAATACTACGGCCAGCCCTTTGTCAGCCAAGCGGCGCACCAGGTCTAGCACCTGCCGGGTTTGAGCCACCCCTAAAGCCGCTGTCGGCTCGTCGAGGATGACCAGCCGTGAATTCCACATCACCGCCTTAGCGACCGCGATAGCTTGCCGCTGCCCCCCCGATAAACTGGCCACGGGCTGCCGCACCGACCGCAGCGTGGTCACCGACAATGAATCGAGGGTTTTGACACAGTCTTTCTCCATACTGGCTTCGTCGAGCCGCCACGGGGGCAGCACGCGTTCCCGACCCAGAAACATATTGGCGACCACGTCAAGGTTATCAGCCAGCGCCAAATCCTGGTACACAATTTCAATGCCCAACGCGGCGCAATCTTTGGGACTGTGGATATGAACCTGCTTACCGTCGTAATAAACTTCACCTTCGTCAAACGGGTAGATCCCCGCAATACCTTTAATCAGCGTCGATTTGCCCGCGCCGTTATCGCCGACCAGGGCCATGACCTGACCCGGATAAGAGAAAAAATCAACCTTGGTCAACGCCTGGACCGCGCCAAAGCGTTTAGACACACCTTTGAGTTCAAGCAGTGCTTCGTCGGACACCATTATCCTCCTTAATAGATAGTTGATTGGATAGTTTAGTTAGTTGAATAGTTTAGTTGGTTGGATAGTAGGGTGGTTGAGTTGGTTGGCGGCTAACTTAACCAGCCTAATATCCAACTAACATCTTTAGCTTTGGCCTCATCCCCAGAAACTAATAGGGCTAGCATATCAAATAACATTCCTATTTAGAGTTGGAGATGGGGAGAGAAGGAAATGATCAGATGAAATCTCCACTCCCCCCATCTCAAAAACCCTAAAGGTTTTTGAAACCTTTAGGGTTTTTATCATTATTAGCGATCTGCGGGGCAGAACTCTTCGAATTCACCGACGCAGACTTCATCCCAAGTGCGGAAACCATCGGCAATAACGGTCTCAGCGATGTTGTCTTTGGTGACCGCCAGCGGGGTCAGCTTAGCAAACGGAATATCACTTTGGCCGTTGTTGAGGGTGTCGCTGGCGACTGCCGTCACATCTTCACCCTTCAGCAAACGAATAGCCGCATCCGCCGCCGCTTCCGCTTCCAGCTTGATCG
>JAGRCC010000337.1 GCA_020433785.1 Anaerolineae bacterium | reverse complement strand
GGATGTCAAGTGCGTAACTCCTATTACAATAGGGCTAAAGCATCGCTAAAGTGATTACTACAAACCTTTATTTTAAGAGGAGTTTGGTCTTGCCATCTGCTAAAAATTTGGTCCTAAGAGGTTTCCAGGGGCAAACTACGCGGGGTTGGGGTCAAGGTGGGGGTGGGCGTTGGCGAGGGCGTTGCGGTAGGGCTGGGGGTTGGGGTCGGAATATCGGGGTTTGGCTCTTGATGCTCGAACTTGGTGATGAGATGCCACAATAATTCAGCATTTTGGTTGAGCACGGTGGTTAGCGCCGGGCTGGGGTTGCCTTCGATCATGAGCGCATCCGGTTGATCGCTAAAATAAGCAGGATCCGCCTGGGTTAGCATTGCTTGAAACTCGGCAAATTCCGCCCGGCTAATCTCAACGCCAGCGATGATCCCCGGCCGAATTTGCATCGGCTCCATCGGATCGGCGGGTTTAACGGGGTGGAGGCGCAGGCTAAAGGTGTAATCATCAAAAGAGACCGTTATTCTGGCTAAAACATAATAGAGTTGATTGTCCTGTTCAACCACGGTCATCGGCTCCCACCGATTTAAATCAACCCCGGTCCGGCGATCGGCGAATATACTTTCAATTTGGATATCCTCAGTGATCATACTATCGGGGGTGTGTCTGGCGGCAAAATTGGTCGAGAGTGGGGTTAAATCGACTACGGCGCGGCTCCGATCACTAAAGGTGATCCACGTGGCGAAATGTTCGATCGTTTCCGCCTCACTGCCAACCGAGGCCGGCACACCAAAGCTGCCCAAGGCGATACGGCTGACATGAGGCATGGTTTTTAACACATGACGTGTGCCATAAGCCGATACAAAACTATCAACGGTTTTCCATTGGGTGGGATCGGCCGGTTGTTCGGGATAGGTCAGCCGAGCGTGCTCACCGGCGACATCGGTTTCAAGGGTAACTTGGGCGCTATCTTCCAACAACAGCGGGGCAAACCCAAAGTCAATTTCATCTAAAGCCGCCTGAGCCGCGTTGAGAGCTTCTACATTATCATTTCTGGGAATAGCCGGGCGCTCGGTGGGGGTGGGCAAGGCCGTGGGCGTTGGACTAGGAGCCGGACTACAGGCTAAGACGGTGGTAACTACGAAGAAAATTGTTACAAAAAACCGGAATCCTATCAATCGTCTGCCCACTGGTAAACCCTATTTTGATATCGAGGTGATGAATATTCAGGTGAATGGCCCTTTTGTTCAAATAGAGAACACCGAACTCGACACATCGATGTACTTACTATAATTAAGTGCCAGTCACCTAGTCTGTTGAATAAATATATTGATGTTAAAACAATCCAAACCACTTTTTCTTTTTCTTAGAAACAGCACCGGCCTCAACCGGATCAAAACCGGTAGGCCACTGAGTTTGCTCATCATACGCAGCCCGTCTCAACGTGGCTTGGGCTAACGTTGCCTCGCTTAATATCGCACCGCACAAATTAGCCCCTTCGGCAAACGCCGCCCGCATATTCGCCTGGCTGAGATCGACGTTCCCCAAATCGGCGTCTTTGAAATTGGCCTGAGACAAATTCGCCTGACTAAGGTTAGCCCCACTCAAGTTGGCCCGCATCAAATAGGCCCGATCCAAGTTAACCGCCGTTAGGGTGGCCTCACTCAAGTTGGCTTCGTCAAGTTTACTTTTAGCCAGGTTAACCCCGCTGAGGTCTACGCCAGCCAAATTAGCTTTCAGTAAATAGGTTTCGGTCAAGATCGAACCGGTCAATTTAGCTCCAATTAGTTTGCTACCGCTAAGGTTAGCCGTACTTAAGTTGGCTTTTTCTAAATTCGCTTCGGATAAATCGGCCTCGCGAACTTGAGCGCCGCTAAGATTGGCCCCACTGAGGTCAGCTCCGCTAAAATTGCTACCGCTTAATTCAAGAGTGGATAAATCGAGACCGCTTAAATCCTGACCTACAAAAGATAGGGTGGTTCCATTCACCCGAATCTGTTCTTCTATCTCTTGTCGCGTCAGTTTCGCCACGCTAAACTCCCAGTCATCGAGGATAAAAATCAGGGGGAAAATTCACTTTCATAAGTATGATTGTAGCATCTCCTAGGCATTATTACCAAATGATACAACACTTATAGAATTGGCAGCAATGCTTAAATTTCATAGATTTGAGTTAGTTGTGGATTATTTATCGGCTTATTTGAAACTCTAAACCTGAGATTAAAAGCGATTTTCGCCACCGCATCAGGGTGAGCGGCGGCGAAAATCGATCAACGGGTATTCGACTCCAATGAATATACATCGGCAGCGTAGACGAATTGAAGGCAGCGACAGTGGAGCGTGAGCAATGAACCGATACAGCATCATTACTAGTTAATCTGCAGTAGTCGACTGTTAGATCGCCAATGGCTTCTATCTATTCTTGGTACACCGCTGGCAAACAGTCACTGATTGAAAGATTCTGTCGATGGCATTACTGCCTTCATAGTCTGGTCTACTTGCCCGAAGCAATCCACTGGATGTGCCACTTGCGCTCGTTGGCGTAGTCCGGCGTCAATGCGCCACCGTCGTCAAAGCGCACATACACCCGGAACCCATTGCGTGTACGATTATATGCTGTACTACCACCCGTGGTACGCCAGTTGTTGCTGTTGCCATGCATATTAACAATGTAAATAGGTGTCGTGTCAAATTCACAGTCCGACGTATCCACATCGACATAAATGCCGTTAGCACCGTACGCCTTCCAGTCAGTATTACCTTCCAAGGTCTTCCCACTGCAGATTTTAATAGAATTCATGGTACTAAGTCCTTTCGTATTTAGTAAAGCTTTTTGTGCATTTATGCGTCCCTTTCCCAGCTTACCCGCAAAGCCCGGGTTGAGACCATCGATGTTATCACAATTGTCTTCGATTGTTTTGCGGACCTGCGCGTTAGTCAATTTGGGATTGACAGACCAGATCAGGGCTGCCAGACCAGCCACATGGGGCGCTGCCATAGACGTCCCATCGTAGTAGGCATAGTTGCCGCCGCCGATACTCGAACGGATGTTAACGCCAGGCGCTGACACATCAACATTGTTACCATAGTTAGAGAATGAGGCTTTTTTGTCACGCTGATCGGTGGCAGCGACGGCAATAACCTGTGGATACACACCCGGATATTGGGGCGTGATATCTGTGTTGTTGTTGGCATTGCCAGCGGCAAAAACAACGACGACATTCTTGCTGACCGCGTTGATGATCGCGTTGCGTACCCCGGCGTGATCGCCGCTCATTCTCCAACTACAGTTGATTACGTAACGACGATCCGAGTAGGTAGTAGCCTGGGCCGCAACATAGTTGATCGCATCCGCACGGTTTGCATTCATGCCGCTGGTCAGGTTTACACGCAATGGCATCACTTGACAGCCGGGCGCAACACCAATTACACCGATATTGTTGTCAACTGCGGCCGTAGTGCCTGCCACGTGGGTGCCATGGGTATTGCCGGCCTCATCTTCCGGTACCTTGTCACTTGCGGCAAAGTCCCAGTCTTCGACGCCACGCGGCAGAATGTTGAAGCTAAGATCGGGGTGATCCAAATCGGCTCCCGTATCGATCACAGAAATGATGACCGATGAGTTGCCGCGGGTAATATCCCAGGCCGGTACAGCCTTGATATCAGCCCCAGCGGTTCCAGTAACGCCATTCACCGTCTGGCCAGTGTTGCGCAGTCCCCAAAGCGTATTAAAGTATGGATCATTGGGAACATATAAAGCATCATCAAGACCAAACTCGCTAGGTTCGGCAAAAGCAACACTAGTATAGGCCGACATCCGCCGAATCGCCGTGAAGAGGTCGACACCCTCCGGTACAGAGACCGTGTAGTAGCCATTGGTGCGCTGCTTGTAGACCACCGTGCTACCGACTTCTTTAATGATCCTTTCGGCATCAGTTGCGCTAACACCTTCATTGAATTGCACCGTATATTCACTGGGAAGGAAGTAGCGAGTCAGCCCTTCTCCATCCACCATAACTGGAATTGTGTCAGCAACCTGCGGATTAGCTGCGACAGTATCTGCCATACTCTCTTCCTCAGAATCTTCTGGCACTCGGACCACAGCAAAGCCCCGGTGCGCATTGACGGCGACTACATCCCCAGAAGTACCAAGCGTCGCTGCATCGACTGTTGAACCATCGCTAAGCGAAACAACTGCTTCCTCTGTCTTGGGTGTAAAGCGAAGTTCATTTCCACTCGACTTATCGGTATAGTAGAACGCTGTCGCTTGAGGCTGGGTAGTACTCTCACTCATTTGAATTTCTCCTTTTTTATACAATAATGCAAGGGAACAGATCGTCAATCTGGAATACCATTCTGGCGAGTATTCACCAATGCATTTCCATTGGGATCAAATCCCGTCAGAGTGTTGATTACCGGACCAGTAATGACAACCCATGTAAGTTACTAAATTTGTGCTATAAGCACCTTAGATTTTTATATTTTGCCTCCTTAGTTGGGAAGAGTTCAGGACTTACGAAAATCATCTGTCAGAACTTGAATTGTTAACACTATATACCGCTGTGTCGTAGCGGCTACGCCGGTCTTTGACCGTGATGTAGGTCGTCCGCCCAGCCGGGCCATTGCCCCGGACAAGCTCACGCCCTCTACGCAGGGTTGCGGCAGGTTGACGACCATTAGGGGTAAGGCTCAACTCTAAGTCAAACCTTAAAAATGTGATGTACATTTAGACTTTTCTCTAAAGCAATGGAGTAGCTCAGATCTATGTCGATTTAGTTTTAGCATATATCGCTCAATTAGAACTCAATTATTACTCAAAGGAGTTGATATTTTTGAAAGTTACCCCTGTCAGGAAAGATTTTTTCCCGGCAGGTTTCCCAAAAAATATGACCCCACCCGTTAATTTAATGACATTGGGTAACAACTTGGGTTATTCGGATTTCTGCGCTAGAATCATTGTTTGGAACCAACCTTACTTAAGCGGTGTATTTATCGTGACAAATCTAAATTCAAGCGTACTGCCGTTAGGCAACCAACCGGCCGACCTCCGTCAACCATCATATCAAGGACACAATCACTTGACTGAAGCAAATCTTGTTGAGCAGGCGCGCCGAGGTGATGAAACGGCCTGGACCGCCATTGTTCAGCAACATCAGGAACCGATTTTTCGATTGGCTTACCTGCTCTTATTAAATAGCGACGATGCCAAGGATATTGCCCAGGAGGCTTTTATCCGGGCTTATCAGTCACTTGATCGCTTTGACCAGAGTCGTCCCCTGCGTCCGTGGCTGTCGCGGATCACGATCAATCTGGCCCGCAACCGCCGCCGCAGTTTGGGGCGCTATATGGCCCATTTGACGCGCTGGTTTCAGCAAGAATCAACTACGGTCGAACCCAGTCCGTCGGAGGTCCATTTCCAGGCTTGGCAGTCTGAAGCGCTTTGGCAAGCGATTCGCTCCTTAAACCCGAGCGATCAGGAGATAATCTACTTGCGTTACTTTCTTGAGTTATCCGTCACTGAAACGGCCGAGGCGGTCAATATTGCCCCCGGCACGGTTAAATCGCGCCTCCATCGTGCATTGAACCGACTGCGTACCGTTATCGAGATTGATTTTTCAACATTAATCGAGGAACATTCAGCATGAAATCTGAAAAGGTTCACCCATCCACGGATCAAATCGAAGCCCACCTTAAAACCCTCGCCCAGAATTTCGCTTACCCGTCAACTCCGAACTTGGTGGCTGAGCTTAAATTACGGCAGCCGTCGATCAAGCCCACCCAACCATCTGTGCATCGCCTGTTCTGGGCCGCTACAGTGGCGGTGGTCGTTGCTTTGGTGATTCTGTCGCTGTCTCCGGCTCGAACAATCATGCTAGAATTTTTGCAAACGGGACCCATTCGTATTTTTCTGATGGAACCTTATCAGGCCACGCTAACGCCCACAGCAACCGCGACTCATACTGCTTCTGCCGGCAGACCGGTATTGCCGCAAGCCCCCATACTCGCGGCCAGTCCTACCCTGGCGGCAACGCCTGTGGTCGTAGTTTCAAATGTAACGCCGGCTCAGTTCAATGGGTTGGCCGCAAGCTACGCCATCGAACCGGCTTTTTTCAACCCGGACCCGGTCATTTTAAGCGCTTCTGACGGGTCAAATCGCTAGTTTTGTGGTAAGATGGCGCACTAAACAATGCGCATCATTCAACTGGGGCCATTGAATTTTGTAATGGGTAAATCGTAATAATGAATAAGATTAAGGAAAAACCTCTAACAGGCGCCCGTAACTCGCACAAAACACGGGCGGAAGACCCGGAAATCGAACCCCAGACTGTTGACCAGGTGGAGGCGGAGATTAACCCGCTGGCCTGGTTGACCTTAGAAGTGGTTCTTATTGCACTAATTATCGTCGCCGGCGTTAGTTTGCGATGGTGGCAGTTGGGTGGTTACCCGCTGTCCGATGTAGAAGCCCAACAAAGTTTAGTCGCCTTTCAACTCGCCAACGGCGACGCGATCCAATCGACCGACTACAGTCCTCTACTTGTTTCGTTGAGCGGACTGGCCTTTCTTCTGTTTAAAGACAGCAGCGCCACGGCTCGGCTGGCGTCTGTCTTAATTGGCACAATGCTTTTCCTGCTGCCGTTAACGCTGCGCCGCCGGTTAGGGCCATCCATCACATTGATCGCCTCAGCGCTGCTGGCTATCTCACCGACCGCGCTTTTTCTGTCGCGCACGGTTAACAGCGAAATTGCGGTAGCGGCCGGCGCGCTGATGATATTTTCGGGGTTTTTCAATTGGAGCGACAGCGGCCAGCAGCGCTGGCTCTATCTGGCAGCGGGCGGGCTGGCCATCGCTTTAACCGCCGGGCCGCTGGGCTATTCGATCATCGTTATCTTTGCCGTGGTCATCCTGATCAAACTCACCGCCTTTAAACAACTATGGCAGCAAGCCATAGCTCTGACTGCAAACAGCGATATCGAGCCAAAAACCGACGTTGATCATACGGACGACGAAGAAAGCCGTTTTCCCCCGGCGCTCAAGCAAGCGGGGATATTTTTGCTGGCAGCGCTGCTCGTTCTTTCCACGGCAGCGATGTTCAATCTGAGCGGGTTGAGCGTCACCACCAACCTATTTATGGATTGGCTGAGCCGCTTCACTTTCCAACCCCGGCTCGACGGCGGTTTCAACGCGGTTTTCGTGCTGACCATGTACGAGATTTTAACCGTGGTGGCCGGGTTGGTCGGTTTGACGTTTGCCCTTCTCAGCCGCGATCTGCTCAAGCAAAGTTTGGCCGGGTGGTTCATTGGGGCGCTGATCTTGGATTTGGTGATGATTGGCCGGCCCACGGGCAGTGTTATCCTCAGTTTGGTTCCGCTGACCTTGTTAGCCGCGTTGGCCTTGAGCACACTGGCCGATAATTTACATCGCTGGGGTCAATGGGGCAATGAGGGTATTATTCTGGCCGCCGGGGTAGTTATCCTGGGGTTCGGATACATTGGCCTCACCGGCTGGCTAGTCCGAGTCTGCGGCGCCGATGACCGCTTTTGCCAATGGGCCTGGCTGCAAAGCGTGGCGGCGATAGCCCTGTTTTTAGTGATTGTCTTTTTCTTCGGCTTTGTCCAAAACGACGCGGGGATTTCGCTGCGCGGACTGGCCATCACCGGCGTGGTACTGGGGCTAATCGCCATCATTAGCTTCGGATGGCGGCTCAACTATGGGCCGCTCGAGAATTTGGCTTACCAACCGCTGGCCGGTATCCCGGCCTCCACTGAAGTCATCGATCTAATGGACACGCTGTCCGAGGAGTCGCTTCTCCGAGCCCAAGATAATCGGCTGATCGATGTAACCCTATCCGGCGCAACCCCGGCCCTGCTCTGGCAGCTGCGGCACTTCAAAAACGTCACCCACACCGGTTCGATCATCGCCCCACCGACCACCACCGCCGTCATCACCCTCACCGCCGACGATGAACAACCTAATGTCGGTGAAAGCTATATTGGCCAGGATTTTGCCCTTAATTCCATCTGGTCGCCGGTCGGCCTGCCGGCCAAAGAGCTGATTAACTGGCTCATCTACCGCGAAGTCGGCCAACGCCCGCAGCGCGGCAACCAAGCCATTCTCTGGCTGCGCTTCGGCGCCGGCTAAAGAATTCCAATTATCAATTATCAATTGTCAATTATCAATTGTTTAGGGTTTGACTATGACCGTAAAAAGCAGTTCCATTCAACGAAAAATCACGCTCGATACGCCCATCACCAGCCTATTTGTTATCAATTGGGAAATTGTTCTCTATGCCACGATCTTTGTGTTAGCGCTGATCACCCGTTTTTATATGTTAGGCGCACGGGTGATGAGCCACGATGAAAGCCTGCATACCCTTTACTCGTGGAATTTATACGCCGGCAAAGGCTACCAACACGACCCGTTGATGCACGGGCCGTTTCTGTTTCACATTACCGCGCTGATCTATTTCCTGTTCGGCGATAACGATTTCACCGCTCGCATGGCAACGGCACTGTTCGGCGCTGTCTTGGTCATTCTGCCCTATTGGTTCCGGCCTTGGCTGGGTCGCATCGGCGCGTTGTCCGTCTCGCTGATGATTTTGATTTCACCCGGCTTGATGTACTACAGCCGTTACATTCGTCACGATATCTTTGTCAGCGTTTGGACGGTGCTTATTTTTCTCGCCTTCTTCCAGTTCATGCGCACCCGAGGTAACCGCTGGTTGTTCGTGGGCGCGGTCGCCGTGGCCTTGATGCTGTCCACCAAAGAGATTTCTTATATCCACGGCTACGTCGGCTTTTCCTTTATCGCCGCCAGCTATCTATGGGAGAGTCTACCCAAAGCGCGCCGGCAGATGTTGAATTACGCCCTGTTGGGGATTGTCTTTGTCCTGGTGGCTGCCATGGTTTATATCACCCTCCAAGCCGATGCCCTGGCAGCGACAACAGCCGAAGGCGAAACAGCCTCTTTTTCCATTGCCGAACACAAGGACACCTTAGTCCTTATAACCGGGCTTTTAATTGGTCTCATATTAATTCAACTCGGCGTCGATCGGGCGAACCAGCCCGTGACCATGTTTGTGCGGAGCCTGCTGCCACGGCGACTGGAAATCGGCAAAGCTGTCATCGCGGCGATTGTGGTCTTTGTCGTCCTACACACAACCTTTTTCACCAACATTGGCGGCCTCTATTCCGGCACTATTGGCGAAGTCACTTATTGGCTTAATCAACAAGACGTTCAGCGCGGCGGCCAACCCTGGTATTACTATCTCTTTCTGGTGCCGCTTTATGAATTTCTGCCCGTGATGATCGGTCTTATTGGCGGTCTGGTCTACCTGATTCGCCGTAAATTTCCGGATCACAGCGACCTCGAACCACCTCGCTCCAGTGCCAGCGATTCTGATGAAGAAACCGTATCAGTCTGGCCCTCTGACGGTGGGACATTCGCCATGTTTTTGATTTATTGGACCTTTATCGCCTTTGTTGTCTACAGTTGGGCCGGCGAAAAAATGCCCTGGCTAACCGTCCACATGACCCTGCCGTTGATTTTCCTGAGCGGACACGTAACCCAGACGGTGTTGGATGGCTTCAACTGGGCCGATGCCCGGCAAAATGGCGGGCTGCTGCTGGCCGGGGCGCTGCTGCTCATTCCGGCCGGACTCATCGCCGTTGCCACCGCCCAACCGTTTCAAAGCCAATCGCTCCAGTCGATCAACGAAACGTTACAATTCATCGCCGGAATTATTGTGCTGCTGGTTTTGGCCGGCTTGATCTGGGCGTTTGGGCGCAAATTGGGCCGGCGGGTCGCTCTGCGCGTGGCCTTCATCACGGCGTTTGTCTTTATGGGGCTGCTAACCATTCGGTTTGCCTGGCTGCTCAACTTTGTCAATTACGATTATGTGAATGAACTTCTGGTCTACGCTCACGCCTCGCCCGATGTCAAACTGGCCCTGAACCAGATCGACGAAATCTCGCGCCGCACCGTCGGCGATAAGATGATCCGCGTGGCTTACGATAACGATTCGACCTGGCCGCTGGAATGGTACATGCGCGAATACCCCAACCGCGTCTACTACGGCGAGAACCCCACCCGCGAGGCGCTCGACTCGCCGATTGTGATCGTCGGTTCGGCCAACGAGAGCAAGGTCAAACCCTATCTGGGCGATCAGTACACCCGCTTCAATTACCGCCTGGTCTGGTGGCCGATTGAAGATTACAAAAACCAGACCCTCGAAAAATTGTGGCAAACTTACGTCACCGGGCCACCTGCGGCCGACCCGGTGCTCGAAACGGCGGAAGGGCAGGCTCAACGCCGGGCTATTGCCGCCGATAATCGCCGCAAGCTGCTGAAAATTATTTTCTACCGCGAATACGAAGACTATGACCTCAACGAATGGCCATTTGTCCATCGTTTCGCTCTGTATGTTCGCAACGACGTCCTCAACGAGGTCTGGGATTACCAGAGCGGGCCAATCCAATTGACCTCGCCGGCTGGCGGCCTCGATCCGTATGAGGGCAAGCGCGTCGAAGTCAATGCTCTGCAAACTTGGGGTGACGCCGGCACTGGTAATAGCCAGTTTACCACTCCCCGAGGCCTGGCCGTAGCGCCCAACGGCAATATTTACGTTGCCGACGCCGGCAATCACCGCATCCAGGTCTTTGATCCGGCCGGCCAATTCCTCTTTAGTTGGGGCAATGGTCAGGGCAGTAGCAACGGCCAATTCAACGAACCGTGGGGCATCGCCGTAGGGCCGGATGGCACGGTCTACGTGGCCGATACCTGGAATCATCGGGTTCAAATATTCGATGCCGAGGGAACTTTTATCAAAAGCATTGGCACTTTCGTCAATGTCCAATCCGCTCCTGACACCGAAACCAGCAACTTCTGGGGGCCGCGCGACATCGCCGTCGATCCGCAGGGTAACTTCTACGTGACCGATACCGGCAACAAGCGGGTTCAAAAATTCGACGCCGACGGCAACTTCCTGCAAACCTACGGCGGCGGCGGCATTGTGGAAGGCAGCTTTGAAGAGCCGGTTGGCATCGACATCGACAGCAAAGGCAACATCTACGTGGCCGATACGTGGAACCGCCGCATTCAAAAATTCGATCCCAACTTCACGCCGCTGTTACAATGGGAGGTCAAAGGTTGGGACACCGAAAGCGTGGTCAACAAACCCTATCTGGCCGTCGATGATCAAGACCGGGTCATTATCAGCGATCCCGAAGGCTACCGCCTCATCGCTTACGACGGTAACACCGGCGATGTGCTGGCCACTTGGGGCCAATATGGTCAAGACCGATCTTCATTCCAACTCCCGGTCGGCGTTGAAATCGATACCGACGGTAACATCCTGACCGTCGACTCCGACAGCAATCGAGTCATGAAATTCCCATTCCCAACTGTGGGCACGCAATAACCGCCGGTCGCATATCGATCGACAAAGGGAGACGGAAGCATACGATCCACCAAGTCACACGAAGGACACGAAGTAAAATAATCTTTGTGTAACTTCGTGGATTTAAAATTGATTCGCAGGCTCAATTGGAGAGAGAAATTGACAACCCTCAACCTACCCCATCTTAACCAATGGATCGGCGTTACTGAAGAAACCACCGATGATATCACCCTGCCGCCGGTGGTCCGCATGGCCGCCACTCTGGATAAACCGCAGGCTTATCAAATCGGCGACGAACTCCCCCCGGCCTGGCATTGGCTCTACTTCCTGCCGACCACTCCGATGTCCGAAACCGGCCCCGACGGGCACGCCAAACGTGGCGGCTTTATCCCGCCCGTGCCGCTACCGCGCCGGATGTGGGCCGCCGGTAAATTCGATTTTGTCGAGCCACTGCGCATCGGCCAACCGGCTCACA
>JAGRCC010000029.1 GCA_020433785.1 Anaerolineae bacterium | reverse complement strand
CGCCATTTGATTATCTATAACTCAACCACTTTTTCTGGTCGGCCCGAGAGTGGCGTCTCAACCGACCTCCATCTTACTTTCTCAAGGAGATCAGACTCATGTTCTTTGCAAACCGTCCCCTCATTTTCCAAAAATCAATTAACAAAATCACCCTTTTTCTTCTAACTCTGGTTAGCCTGGGGTTGAGCGGCTGCCTCAACGTCCAGTCGAACATCGCCCTGCACAGTCAGGGCAGTTGGCACGGCATAGCCGCCATTCAGCTTTCGTCGGAATTTGTCCAAATGATGGAGGAAGATTCGAACGAGGCTTCGGCCGACACCGCCGATCTGGATAAATTCATCCAGCAGGCGCAGAAGGCCGCCAATCGCTCCGACCTGAATGTCACATTCAACCAAGTCGAAGGTGATGACGGCTCTCTCAACTATCTGCTCCAAGCAGACGGTGAGAATTTAGACACTTTAAATGAAACCTTTTTCGAGGGCAACGCCGATATTTCAGTCAACGAGGTCAACGGCCGGCGAGAAATCACCATCCGGGCCGATATGTCCGATAATGATAACGGCGAGCAACCCGCCACCGCCGAAGAATTAGAAATGTTGAAAGCGTTTGGTCTGGGCTTTACCTTTAGAATTAGCGGCGGCGAAATCATCAGCAGCAATGCCACTCGCGTGGAAGGCGGTACGGCTATCTGGGAATTCCCATCCCAGATTGAAGTCACCTTAACCGAAGCCGATACGTTTAACCCGGATGCTATCGCGCTTCAGGAAATGCCATCCGGTACCTTTTCTCTCAGTGCGTTGGAAACAATGATGGATGATTTCGAAGCCGCCGGCTTTGAGCAAACCACCGACGTTTCCACCCGAACTGCCCCCATCCCTCTTGAAACCGATAGTGAAACGCCGACCGATACCGTTGGCCCATTCGGTGAGATCGTCACCGACAATCCCACCATGACCAATGATACGCCTTTGAACCAGGACAATTCAGTAATGCCAGTCATAGATGAGGCGATGACCGGCCCGGCCATCGCGGCCGAGCTACCCACATCCGGTGCTATTCTGCCACAGCAAACGCATCCCATTCTGGTGCTGCTGGCAGGGATGACCATTATAGCTCTAGGAATTGGGGCTGCGACGGCGTTACTCAAATAAAATTCTGGTCCGAGAAATACACCCAAATATTGCGTAGTGCGTAACACAGCAGGCAACAACCCAAAGATTTAACCACAGAGGGCGCGAAGAAGGCACAAAGAAAGAACTCAAAGATAAATCTCTGACAACTCTGTGCCTACTTTGTGTCCTCCGTGGTAAAGATTCTTGCGGATGACGCGATAAAGAGACGTAATTTTTGGAATCGACTCACTTGACATTATCGGCATAAATTTGGCAATTCGCGCCGAACCAACTATGATCATCTACTGAAATGAGTTATTCGATCAGGTGAGAATCAGGTTGAGCCAAAACCAGTCCGAATTCATCGTCATCGCCATTGGCCAAGCAGCAGAAACCTCCAAAACGGATAGCGGATTGGTGATACATCTCTTATGATCTTCAAATCGTTGGTCTCACTGATCTTTATTCTGTTAACCTTGCCGGCCTGTACCGCCTGGCCCGCAATTGTTCAGCCGTCCGCTACACCCACGGATTCGGTCCTAGCTTTATCTCTCACTCCAACCTCTGGGCCGACCTTACTCCCAATCCCGACAACGCCGCCTTTGCCGCCCACCGTCACCCCGATACCTACGACACCGCCATCCCCTACTGCAAACATGGCTGAGAGCAACTTTGCCGATTTATCCCCCTACTATCAGGCCATGCGACCGGAGTATGTCGGTGACGTTGACCAGGTCGCCGCAGCGGGCGCGACCCACTATTATATTGAAGCAACCCTCGATTTTCCCAGCGGCGATACCGGCGGCCAAGTTCAGCTTATTGGCTCTCAGCAAGTTCGCTATACGAATAATGAATCTATTCCGTTAGACGATATCTACTTTCGGCTTTATCCCAACCTACCCGGTTACGGAGGGCAGATGACGGTCAATACGGTCATCGTCAATAACCAACCGGTTACGCCTACCCTTGAAGCTGACGGTACGGTTTTGCGAGCGCCACTGCCCTCGCCGCTGCTTCCCGGTGAAGTGGCCACTATTACCCTTGACTTTGACGCGCAACTGCCCAATCAACCTCAAAATGGATACAACATTTTTTCTTACAGCAACGGGACGGCGGCGCTGGCCGATTTCTATCCGGCGGTGGCCGTCTACGATGATGAAGGGTGGGACATCGATATCCCGCCATCTTATGGGGATGCCACATATCTGGATACCGCTTTATTTCAAGTGAAGCTGACGGTCCCCGAAGCGATGGTCGTGGCGGCATCAGGAAGTTTGATCGATAGTCAGACCAATGGAAACGGGACCAAAACGCTGGCGCTGGTTTCGGGGCCGATGCGCGATTTCTATATCGCTATGCGCGAAGATTTCCAATTTGCCAGCGAAACCGTCAACGGCGTTACGGTTAACAGCTACTATCCGCCGGATCTGGCCGAGGGCGGTCAATTGGCGCTGCGCTACGCCGCCGACGCCCTGACCCTATTTAACGAACGCTTCGGGCCTTATCCCTACGCGGAGTTTGATGTGGTCGCCACGCCGACCACCGCCGGCGGCGTCGAATATCCCGGCATTGTCGTTGTCTCCGAAAATTTGTATGGTCAGATCGGCGGCTTTTTTGAACACGCCACCGTGCATGAAGTGGCCCATCAATGGTGGTACAGCTTAGTCGGCAACGATCAGATTGATGATCCCTGGCTGGACGAGTCGTTAACCAATTACAGCACGGTTTTTTACTGGGAGGCGTATCGAGGGTCAGATGCGGCTGAAAGCGTGATCGAGGGCTTTTTCACCGGGCCTTATAAAGCCGCCCAAGAGCGGGTTGGCGACCGCGCCGTAACCGGCCCGGTTTCAGCCTATACCGAAGGCGAATACAGCGCCTTTATCTACGGCA
>JAGRCC010000336.1 GCA_020433785.1 Anaerolineae bacterium | reverse complement strand
TGACTTACGCAGTTGACCTGTTTAGCCCCCCTCTAACGCCCTCCAAAGGGGGGAGGACCAGACAAGTCCCTCCCTGTGGCAGGGATTTAGGGAGGGCTAATCTCCAATGGCGTAACTCACCTATAGGACCATATCCAACAACGAACTTAACCATGCTCATATCAAAACCTTCAGCTTTAGTCCCTAACGTCATCCATCCGTTTCAAGCGATCCTGATCATCGGCGCCGGCGGGTACGGTCAAGTCGTGGCCGATATCCTATCGGCTCGGCCCGGCCGGCCGGAAGCCACTCTGGTACCGGTCGGCTTCCTGGACGACAATCCGGATCGGCGCGGCAACCACTTTGTCGATCTGCCCATCTTTGGCCCCTTCCACTACCTGACGGCCGTGCCCCACGACGGCGTCTTTGTGGCCATCGAGCCAAATCAGGCCCGGCAGCAGTTTGTCGAGTACCTGTTGGCTCAAGGCGAGCGGCTGGTCAGCGCCATCCACCCCTCGGCCGTCATCGGCGCCGGGGTCACCATGGGGGCCGGCACCATCATCGGCCCGGGGGCGGTGGTCAACACCGGGGCGGCGCTGGGGCGGGGGGTGATTGTCAACGCCAATAGTACGGTCGGTCATCACAGTCGTCTGGCCGATTACGTTTACCTCGGTTCCGGCGCCCAACTGGGCAGCGGCGACTGGATCGGGGCGGGGGCCTTCATCGGGGCCGGCGCTATCATCACCGCCCAGCGCCAGATTCAGCCGGGCAGCATCGTCCCGGACGGCATGGTGGTCTACTAAGATGTTGACCCACATCCATGCCCCGGCCCAACCCGGCGCCCCCCTCAAGGTGGCCCATATTACCACCATTGACCTGTCGCTGCGCTATCTACTGCTCAATCAGCTCACCAGCATCCGGGCGGCCGGCTACCAGGTTAGCGGCATCGCCGCACCCGGCCCGGATGTCCCTGCCCTGGAAGCCGCCGGCCTCCATTTTATCCCGCTGCCCATGACCCGCAACGTGACGCCGCTGGCCGATTTGCTGGCGCTGTGGCGGTTGGTGCGGCTGCTGCGGCGCGAGCGCTTCACCATTGTCCACGGCCACACGCCCAAGGCCGAACTGTTGGGCCAACTGGCCGCCCGGCTGGCCGGCGTGCCGGTGGTGGTTGATACCTTTCGGGGCATCTATTACCGGCCCGACATGCACCCGCTGTGGCGTAAGTTATTTATCGGCATGGCCCGCCTGGCCGCCGGCTGCGCCGATCGGGTTCTGTCGCAAAGTCAGGAGGCGCTGCAAATGGCTCTGGATGAGGGCATCTGCCCGCCGCATAAGATTCAATTTTTGGGCAACGGCATTGATATTCAGCGCTTTAATCGGAGCCGCCTGGAGCCGGGCCAACTCGACCCCCTCCGGCGGGAGTTTAATTTAGCCGCCGGTCAACCGGTGGTCGGCTTTGTGGGGCGATTGGTTCGAGAAAAAGGTATCTCGGAGCTGCTACAAGCGGCGCAGCAGATTAAACAGCAATGGCCTGAGGTTAAGTTTTTGCTGGTGGGCCCCATTGACGCGGATAAGCCGGACGCGCTAACGCCGGCGGTGGCCGACCAATACGGCTTAGGCCAGGCCTGCGTCTTTACCGGACTGCGCCAGGATATGCCCCAACTCTATGCTTTGATGGATATCTTTGTCCTACCCTCCCATCGCGAGAGCTTTCCGCGCTCACCAATGGAAGCCTCGGCCATGGCTGTGCCCTGTGTGGTCACCGATATCCCGGGCTGCCGTGAGGCGGTCATCCACGGCCAAAATGGCCTACTGACCCCCTTGGCTGACGCCGACGCGCTGACCGCCGCCATTAGCCGGCTGCTGTCGCACCCGGAGCACGCCCGGCGCATGGGCCACCAGGGCCGGCGTCTGGCTGAAGAACGGTTTGACGAACGGCTGATCTTTGCCAAAGTTATCGCGGTCTACGCTGAACTTTTGGCCCAAAAGGGCCTTACCATTGCCCAGCCGGTGGGGCTCGATTGAAGCCACCGCGGCCTAAAAAAGGCGCGAGGCTACCCCTTTTGAACCTTAACAACTGAATTCACGGTCCCAATTTTCCCTAATAACTTGGGTTCTATACTCGTTAAACAGGAAGCCACCTATGTACTATCGATTCGGAAAGCGTCTCCTTGATCTAACCATCACTATTCCGGCTCTAATCTTTTTGTCGCCGGTGCTGGCGGTAATTGCCCTGCTGGTCCAACTCAAGCTGGGCGCGCCGGTCATTTTTCGCCAGCAGCGGCCCGGCCAGTACGGTCAGCCGTTTACCATCCTTAAGTTTCGCACGCTGACCAATGCCCGCGACGCCGAGGGCCAGCTGCTGCCGGACGCAGAGCGGTTAACCCCGTTTGGCCGCTTTTTGCGCCAATCGAGTCTGGATGAGCTGCCGGAATTAATCAATATCGTGAAGGGCGAGATGAGCTTGGTTGGCCCGCGCCCCTTGCTGATGGTGTATTTAAACAAATATTCCGACCGCCAAATGCGGCGGCAAGAGGCGCAACCCGGCCTAACCGGCTGGGCCCAGATCAACGGGCGCAATGGCCTTACCTGGGAAGAAAAGTTCAACCTCGACGTTTGGTACGTCGAACACTGCTCGCTGCTGCTGGACCTCAAAATCATGGGGCTCACGTTAGGCAAGGTTCTCAACCGGGCCGGTATCAACCAACCCGGTCACGCCACCATGGTGGTCTTTCAAGGCAGCCCCAACAACAGCCAGCCTGCCGCCCCAACCGAAGTGGTCGCCTATGCCAACGGCAACGGCGCCGCTCACAATGGCCCTACGCCGGAGCCGTCTTTTAAGCCCGAATTCAAAGCCAAAGTGGTTATCGACGTTTTAAGCGGGGTCAAAAGCGCCATGGAAAGCTGCCGCGAGTACAACCTCTCCCCTCAACTACTGGCTAAATGGCAAGCCGATTTCCTGGAAAACGCGCCTAAAGCGTTTCAAAGCGAATCGCGCTCATGAACGTGATTATCATCGGGGCCGGGGGACACGGGCAGGTTGTGGCCGATATCTTGCAGGCGGTGGTAAAGTCGGGGCGGTCCTCTATCCGGCCCATCGGCTATCTGGATGATCAGCCGGCCATCCCGCCCAGCGCTCGCCTGGGGCTGCCGGTATTAGGGCCGGTGGCTCGCCTAAGCCACTATGACCATCAGGGCGTTATCGTGGCCATTGGCCACAATGCCACCCGGAGCCGGCTGATACAGCAGCTCTGTGAGCAAGGAGAACAACTCATTAGCGCCATCCATCCAACGGCCATTGTCGGCGGCGAGGTGATTATCGAAGCCGGCACAGTGGTGTGTGCGGGGGCCATTATCAATCCGGGCAGCCACATTGGCCGGGGCGTTATCCTAAACACCGGCTGCACAGTTGATCACCATAACCGGATCGGGGCGTATGTCCATATCGCGCCGGGGGTCCATTTAGGGGGTGATGTAACGGTGGGCGAAGGCACGCTGGTCGGTATTGGCGCTACCGTTATGCCCCAAAGTCAGGTGGGCGTCTGGAGCATTGTCGGCGCCGGGGCCGTAGTTACTACCCCGGTGGCGGATCGGTGCACGGTGGTGGGTGTTCCCGCCCGCCCCATCTAATAGATAAGTCAGATAAACATCATACAATATAAGAGCGACCGTCATGCCCGAATGTCGTTATCGGGCATCCACTGGGGTGTGCCAAGCTAGATTCCCGCTTAAAACATGCGGGAATGACGGGTCTACTATAAAAACCGATTGTATGAGTTCAAACTGATTTGTCTATAAATATGTAAGCTTTCAATTTACCCAGAGAGGAAAATGAATGAAACTCTATCAGCAGATTGCCGGGCCAAGCCGGGAAACCGTTTATCAACCTGATACCGATGCTCAACCGGAACCCCGATCGGCCCCGGAGACCGTGCCCATGTCATCGCCGGATATTTCTGGCGCCGAAATAGAGACCGTAACCCAAGTACTTCGCAGCCGCTGGCTAAGTATGGGTCCTCAGATTGACGCCTTTGAGCAGTCGCTGGCCAACTACGTGGGCGCCGCCTACGCCGCCGGCGTCAACTCGGGAACCAGCGGCCTCCATCTAAGTTTAATTGCCGCCAGCGTTGAGCCGGGTGATTGGGTCATTACCACCCCATTTTCGTTTATCGCTTCGGCCAACTGTATTCTTTACGAGCGCGCCGTTCCGATTTTTGTCGATGTTGACCTGCTGACCGGTAATATCGACCCGGAATTGGTGGCCGAGGCGGCCTGTGATTTAACCCGCTCCCCGCAGGCCGCTCAGCGCTGGCTGCCGCCGGCCTTGCGCCAGGACCCACCCCCAGGCCGCCTAAAAGTTTTGCTACCGGTGCATGCCTTCGGCCAGCCGGCCGATATGGACCGCCTCCAGATCACAGCCCGATTGCACAACCTGACCATCATCGAAGATGCCTGCGAGGCGATCGGAGCCGAATATAAGGGTCGCCGGGTGGGCGCGCACAGCGACGCGGCTGTATTCGCTTTTTATCCCAATAAACAAATAACCACAGGCGAAGGCGGGATGATCGTGACCAAACACGAGCACTGGGCAGAGCTGTTTCGCTCGCTGCGCAATCAGGGACGCGATGTCTTCAACGCCTGGCTCAATCATACCCGGCTGGGGTACAACTACCGGCTAGATGAGCTGAGCGCGGCCCTGGGTAAAGTTCAACTCCAGCGGCTCGACGACATTCTGGAGAAACGAGCCCAAGTGGCGGCCTGGTACAATGAGCGGCTGGCCGGTTTGAGCGGGGTGCAGTGCCCTCATATTGAGGCCACCACCACCCGTATGTCGTGGTTTGTCTACGTCATTCAACTCAAACCACCCATCAACCGGGACGCCGTTATGGCCAAATTGGCCGAAGCCAATATTCCCAGCCGGCCTTACTTTACACCTATTCATTTGCAGCCGTTTTATCAAGAAAAATTTGGCTTTCAGAAAGGAAACTACCCTATCACCGAACAACTCGGCGAACGCTGCCTGGCCTTACCGTTCTCCAGCGTTATGACCGAAGCTCAGGTTGACTATGTTAGCATGATGTTAAAACAGTACCTTGGCTAACCAGAGGAAAGGAAACATCGAAATGAACTCATATATACCCACGGTCCAGTTAAATCGATGGCTGGGGCCGCTATCCACTATACGCAACCGGTATGTCTTCACCCTTGACCTGTTGGCGTTACTCTTAATCCCCGGTCTAGCCCTCACTCTAAGACTGGATTATGGTCAGTGGTGGTCCAAATTTGGCCCGGCCTTAATCTTATTCACGGGGGTCGCCCTGATCGTTAAGCTGCCAGTTTTTTATCGGGTGGGGCTATACCGCCGTTATTGGCGCTATGCCACCATCAATGATCTGCTGCTGGTGGTGTCGGTGGTGAGTCTAACAACGGTGTTCCTAACTTTAAGTTTTATCTTGATCCACGGCGACTTGGCTGACCATAATTTAGCCATTCCACGCACGCTTCCCTTGCTCGATGGGCTGCTAACGGTGCTGATCATCGCCGGCATCCGCATAGGGCTGCGCGGTTTGTACCACTATCACCAGCGCTACAATGCCAACCGGAAAGGGCGACCCGTGTTGATTATGGGCGCCGGCGAGGCGGGATCATTGGTGGCCCGTGAAATGCGGGCTAACCCCCAATTAGATATGGAACCGCTCATCTTTGCCGATGATGATCCGGCCAAAGTGGGAACCTGCATCCAAGGGCTGCCGGTCGGCGGCACCAGCCTCGAAATCGCCGCACTGGTCAACCACTATCATATTCAACAGATTGTAATGGCTATTCCTTCGGCCTCGTATAGCCGGCGGCAGGAACTGATTGACCTATGCCGGGAAACCGGCCTACCCACTTACAGCCTGCCCGGTATCTACGAACTCCTGGCCGGCCATAAAACCATCAGCCGGCTGCCCCAAGTGGATATTCAGCAGCTGCTGCGCCGCCAGCCGATTAAAACCGACCAAGATCGCGTGGCCACGTCTTTACAGGGGGCCACCGTGCTGGTGACCGGCGCGGGGGGATCGATTGGCAGCGAACTGTGCCGGCAAATTGCTCGCTGCCAACCGGCCCAAATCATTTTGTTGGGGCACGGGGAAAACAGCATCTTTGAAATCAGCTTAGACCTGCGTTTAATGTTTCCCCAGGTTGTTACCCAACCGGCCATTATTGATGTCCGCGACCGGCAGCGGGTGGAGCGAGTGGTGGCCAAATACCGGCCCGATATCATTTTTCATACGGCGGCCCACAAGCACGTGCCCTTCATGCAAGATAATACCGAAGAAGCCCTTACCAACAACGTGCGGGGCACCGAAAATGTCTTGCGTGCGGCCGAACTATACAACGTCGCGCGCTTCGTGCTCATTTCTACCGACAAGGCCGTTAACCCCACCAGCATTATGGGCGCTACCAAACGGCTGGCTGAACTGCTGGTTATCGGGACGGCCCAGCGCACCGGTCGGGCTTACATGGCCGTGCGTTTCGGCAACGTACTGGGCAGCCGGGGCAGTGTTATCCCCATCTTCCAACGACAGATAGCCGCCGGTGGGCCGCTTACCATCACCCATCCCGACATGCGCCGCTACTTTATGACCATACCCGAAGCAGTGCAGTTGGTCCTGCAAAGTTCAATCTTAGGCCGGGGCGGTGATATTTTTGTTTTGGATATGGGCCAGCAGGTTAAAATCCTGGACCTGGCCGTTGATTTAATCAAACTTTCAGGTCTGGAACCGGAACGAGATATAAAAATAATTTACAGCGGTATCCGGCCGGGCGAAAAGCTGGCCGAAGAGTTGTTTCTTGACAGCGAAGCTTACCGGCGCACCGTCCATCCCCAAATTTTCACCACCGCCTTTAAAGGCCAGGTCGACCTGGAGGGGCTGCGCCAAAGCATAGCTGGCCTAATTAACCTGGCCGGTCAGACCCAAAGTCTGCCCGATCAAGATCAGACGCAACTGCTGCTTACCAAAATATGTGCTGCCGTTGAGCAGCACCAAGTTGGCCTGGTCGGCCGTCAGAAGGACGAGCGCAGTGAATACACGCCGTCCGACTCGGCTTATCGTCGGCAATTGTCCGCCAGAATTTGAGAAAATCTATGACCTTAACTAAATCCGCATTTCACTTTAAACGGCCCACCAAATCCTCCCGTCCGTCCGAAACCCCTAGCCAAACCGTTCAGCCAAAAGCTCAGTTGGGGCACGTTGAAACCGCCCCGTTCGTCATAGCGGTTTGCAACCAAAAGGGGGGCGTGGCCAAAACGACCACGTGTCTATCGTTAGGCGCTTGCCTGGCCGAACAGGGCTACTCCGTTCTGCTGATCGATCTGGATCCCCAAGCCCACTTAAGCCTGTCTTTGGGAGTTAAGATTGAAACCCTGCGTCGCAGCGCCAGCGATGCCTTACTGGCCAACCAGTCGTTAATTAGCGTCAGCCTGGAAAGCGGGGTCACTGGCCTAGATATCGTGCCGGCCAACCAAGAGCTGGCCTTGGTAGATAAGGTCCTCTACCAGCGCAAGGCGTATGAATATTACCTACTGCGGCGACTGGAGGCCATGACCCCGGAACTGTACGATTTTGTCCTCATCGACTGCGCACCCACGTTTGGCACGCTGATGCTTAACGCCCTAACTGCGGCGGACCTGCTGCTGGTTCCCATTCAGTGTGAATATTACGCCGCCAAATCGCTGCATGCCATTGTCAAGCTGGCCGGCATGATCCAACACAAGACCAATCCGCGCCTAAATTATCGGCTGTTGGTCACCCTTTACAACCAGCGCAACCGAATCTGCCGTATTATCGGCGCTCAAATTTACCAAGATCTGAGGCAACGCCTGTTTAAAGCCATTATCGAGGTCGATCCGAAGCTGCCGGAAAGCCCGGCCTTTCAACAGCCTATCACCCAATACGCACCCGACAGCCAGGCCGCCCGGCAGTATCGAGCGGTAGCCCAGGAAGTGGCCGCCCTGGCGGGCAAGTCTAAACGATAAACAGAGTCGCTCTCAATTCCTCCGGCTAGGGGAAGCAAACCCGTATTTGTCCGGCAAGGGAGTTAAGGGAGCGAGCAGGAATGCCTAACTATGCCTCAAAAAAGCGATAAAGAACTTGAAGATCAACTCGCCGGATTATTTTCCAGCATTGACCAACTCCCCAAAGCCGTACCGTCCCGGTCTCCAGCTCCAGGCACGCCCCAACCCGTCAAACGTGACCTTAAAAAACCGCCCGATCCATTCGCTCTGCAGCTCGACCGCCAACCGGTCCCGCTGGCCCCGGAAGCAACGGTTGCGTTAAAGCCGGCCCGGCCGGGGCCGATGCTGTCTGCTCCGCCGGTTAGACGCGGCGTCAACTGGCGGCTGGTCGTCTGGACCGTGATCGCTACCATTGTAGCCGGGGTGGTCTATGGCTACGGCCAGGCGTTCTTCAATCCAACCCCACCCGAGGAGACGCCGGTGGCAGCGCGGGGAGGGCTGGTTCAGCCCAGCGCTACCGCCGTGGCCAAACCTTCGGCCACACCAACATCGCTGCCAATGGAACTGCTGACCATTACCGAACCGACAGCCACGCCCACCTCAATACCCGGCGGTCGGGCCATCCAATTCAGCGCCGGGGCGCGCAACAGCGGCTGGGTAGCCAGTGATGATCCAAGTATCGTGACCGAGTTCGATCCGCCCAATCATTTTGGCGACTCTTTCCTATATGCCGGCCGCTGGAACGGGCAAACATTCTATGGGGCTTTTCAATTTGATTTGAGCCAAATTCCCCGGGGAACAACGGTGGAAGCCGCCAGCCTGCGTTTAACCGGTCTGGTGCCGGAAGGCGCGGAGACCAACCCTGATCTACCCTGGCAGCTCCAACTGCTGGCTCCGGATATCGACCTGCACTGGCGCGATCACAACTTTGACCTGATCAACCAAGCCGAGACAATCCTGTCGCTAACGCCCACCGAAATCATCGACCAGGCCGACGGCAAGCGCATTTATCAATTTGACTTTGGGGCACCGGTGCTGGCCGCCATCGAGCGCCGCCTGATTGAAGGCGGCGACAACTTTGGGCGCAAACTCTCGTTTCGCCTGGACGGTCCACTCGAAGAGCAAGATTTTCTGCTTCGCTGGGCCGGCGACGGCGGGCCAACTGAAAACGGCAGCGGCCCTACCCTGTTTCTCAATCTGGGGCCAACCCCCAAATCTACACCGCCGCCCTACTATGTGGTTGTAACCAGCACGCCCACGCCCCTAACGGTTGAAACCGCGGCCGCCATTTCGATTCAGCAGACGGCCAGCGCCAAAACGTCCGGCACGGCCACGCCGCTGCCGCCTAACTGGATCACGCCCATTGTAGTTACGGCCACACCCGTGCCCCAAAATGAGGCCACCGTCGCGGCCAACGGTCGACTGGCCACGGCGATTGCCGTGACCACCGGCCAGCCGCCCAATTTGATGCTGGCCACGGCCACGCCAACCTTTGTCATTATCACCAGCACACCCACGCCGTTGACTTTGGAAACGGCGGCGGCCCAAGCGGCCCAGGCTAAGGCTTTGGCCCAGAGCCAAGGCACGGCTACGCCCTTTCCGGCCAACTGGGTTACCCCGGCAGTGGTCATTGATACGCCCACCCCGGAAAATACGGCCACGGCCCTATATTACCAGGCGCTGGCCCTAACCACCGGCACACCCACGCCCACTCCGGCTAATGTGCAAACCGCTACTCCTACGCCGGTGTCCCGTCTCGCAACGCTGGTGGTCCCGCCCACGGCAACGATCACGCCGTCGCCCACCTTCCAACCCATGCCGGCCGAGTTGGTCAACAAGATCATTTTTCTAACCGATCGCGAAGGGGCCACGGCCGAGGAGCGGGCGCTGGCTGGCCAACGGAACGCCCTACCGCAGGTGGTACCCCAGCCTTACATCTACGACCCGGCCACGGAGCAGTTAGAGCAGTTAAGCAGCATGTGGCCCTACCAGGCCGCGGCCTTACGCGACAGTTGGACGGCCGACCAGCGCTACCAAACTTACAACCAAAAGCTGCTGTGGGCTAATATCGATAATAAAGCCATCGACCGATATGCCATCTTTGTCTATGACTTCGAATTCCACGTGACCAACCAGGTCACTAACTTCGGCGCCGGCGATGCCTGGGACCCGGTCTGGTCGCCCAGCAGCGATAAGCTGGCCCTGGTATCCAATGATAGCGCTGATGATGAGATTTGGGTGGTCAATAGAGACGGCAGCGACCTCAAACGGCTGACCGAGACCAACGAAGCCTATAACGCCCAATTCATCGGCAAAGATAACTTTATTCCGGAAGTTAACGGTCATCCCTCATGGTCGCCCGACGGCAGCCAGTTGGTCTTTTGGTCCAACCGCAGCGGTAACCGCCAAATCTGGATTATGAATGCTGACGGCAGTAACCAGCGCCTGCTGATGCCGCCCAATCCTTACAATGATTGGGACCCGGTTTGGATAAAATACACCAACCCGCCCTCTTCGCAGCGGCGGTAGCCGGACCTTCGTTTTTCAAGATAGACCGACAGAACCTCGGTACAGCAAC
>JAGRCC010000335.1 GCA_020433785.1 Anaerolineae bacterium | reverse complement strand
CGGTTGATGCAAAAGCTCAACATTAGTGACCTGCCCAGCCTGGTCAAGTTCGCTATTCAAAATGGCTTGACTCCGCTCGAATAATCGACCAAGCTTATTGTCAAAAATCCCCTACAGACAAAACCCCAATTTGCGATACTATAGAAGTTAGACAAAAGAATCTAACTTAGTTTTATCCTAAGGGGATTATTCAAAATGGACCAGATCCTTCAACCCATTACTACCTACCAAAAGAATAATTTTAACAACAGTAATGATGATATAGCTGCCCAAATTTGCCACCAGATTTTATCATCTGCGGCAAAACTGAAGGCCATCAATTATCTGCTGCAAGAGATGAAAGAGAAAGCGCAGCCGATTCCAGGTGAAGTGATCCAGATTGTAGAGAGCTTGGTGAAAGAGTTGCAGTCGCTGGGCAAAAGCATTCACCACCTCGATGGGCCGGAAAACGTTAAAAATATTGTCCCACCCCAAAAATTTGATCTGATCAGCCTGGTAGAAGAAACGGTCTTGCCTTTTACGGTTCAGGCTCCGGACCGGACAATTTCTAGAGATTATCAAGCCGGTCTATTATTTGCTTATGGCAGCCGGGAAAAAACACAAATTGTTTTGGATAATTTATTGTCTAACGCGATTAAATATTCACCGGACGGTAGCCCTATTTATGTCAGAGTGAATATCTATTCAATTGCTTCATCTAAACAACCGGGGTATGCCGCTGTTTATATTTCTAATTTCGGCTCATATATCCCATCGCAAGAGCAGAAAAAAATCTTCAATAAATATTATCGCAGCAACGGTCATCACCAATTAGGTCAAGGATTAGGACTTTACCTGGCCCACCGCTTTGTAGAAATGCAGAACGGGCAAATGGATGTTAAAAGCCATCCGGTCGAAGGCACCACATTTTGGTTTACGCTGCCTTTAAACCGATGCTAATCTGATGTAATTTGCCTCTTGTAAGCCCTCCAAAAAGATCGAAATTAGCTTGCCTTCGATCTTTTTGAACTGGGTTTGTTAGATGGGAAGAGTAGCCAGTGCTACACAGCGAGGTAAGGCGCGACAGGCGGTATAAAGATCCTCTCAGCCGCTCTGCATTCTCTATTCTTGCTACTATTTAATGGACCCGTGCCCGCGCCAAAAGCGTTAAATAATTCCCTCTCGAACGGCATACACGGCTGCCTGAATGCGATTACGCACAGTCAGTTTTTCCAGAATACTGCGAACATGATTTTTAACCGTATTCTCGCTAATGTCTAAGACATCGGCAATTTCCTTGTTCTGCTCCCCACGAGCCATCAGTCGCAATACTTCCAATTCTCGGGATGAAAGTTCCTGGCTAGGCGGGGTGTGCTCGTTTCCATTAGCGGCCTGGCTAAAATCTTGGACAATTTTCGTGGTCATCGCCGAGGGCAGCGCGGTTTCGCCAAGCTTGACCTGCTTTAAGATTTCAAACAACTGTTGAGGCTCGAAACATTTCGGCAGGTAGCCGTCGGCCCCCAATTGAATTGAGGTAAACAGTTCATCCTGCCCATCTAAAATAGAAAAAATTATAATTTTTATACAGGGCAGTTCCTTCTTTATAATCTGGGTGGCTTGAAAGCCATCCATTTCCGGCATCCGTACATCCATTAAAATGACGTCCGGGCTCAGTTGGCGAGCCGCCTCAATGGCTTCATTCCCGTTGCTCACCTCGCCGACTATCTTCACGTCGGGGTGCCCTTTCAGTAAAGCCGCCACACCTTTACGAAAAATAATATGATCATCAGCCAGTAAAATATGCAAAACTTTCCCGTTACTTTGCGTACGTACCTGCGATTGCAATCCAATATCCATAGCGTAATTCCTCCCTGTCAGTAAAACTGCATACTGACCTAAAATTCCTCTCTGGTGACGAACAAAGTGAGTTCATGGTGAGCAAGGGTTAAATAGGCATGTGCAGAGTTCCAAACTTATCTAATTTATGTAACTATCATGGTATACCAAACTGGGCTATTTGTCTGTAGGGGAAGCTCTACAAATAGGATAGGCGGGCCGTTCTTAAGTACCAGCGGCGTTTGTTTAATAGAGGTTACAGGAGTTTAATGAGGTCATAGCGATAAGGAAGTTGTCCTATGGAGGTAATTTATGCGAGCTATTTTACAGCGGGTACAGTACGGTCAAGTGACAGTAAATGATCAAATCGTCGGTCAAGTGGGACCTGGGTATGTCATCCTGCTAGGTATCACCCATGACGATGGCTGGCCTGAGGTCAAGAAATTGGCCGAGAAAACCGCTCACCTACGGGTGTTTGAAGATGAGCAAGGCAAAATGAATCGCTCTATTTTAGAGGTGGGGGGGGAAATATTAGTGATCTCTCAATTTACGCTGTACGCCGATGCCAAAAAAGGACGGCGGCCCAGTTTTACCCAAGCCGCCGCTCCTGACCAGGCCGAACCTCTTGTGGCCCAATTTGTGGAGGCGCTGCGCCAATTAGGTCTTCAAAAGATCGAAACCGGAGAATTTGGCGCGCACATGGTGGTTCATATTGAAAACGACGGGCCGGTGACGATTATCCTCGACACGGCCATGCTCTAATTCTACTCCATGCTCGGTACATACAGATCGTTGGTGTAATCCTTAATCATCCGGGTCATACTAAATTGCGGCGCTACCGTACGAATCGACTCTTTGACGAACTGCACCCACTGGTGCGGAATCCCGTCATTACCGCGGGTGTAGTAGGCCGGCACAATCTGCTGCTCGAGCGTCTCGTAGATGGCGGTGGCGTCGGCGTGATTTTGATCGTATTCGCTGTTGTACTGGGCAGTGGCGTCGCCGATAGACCAGCCGTTTTTGCCGTTATATGCTTCATCCCACCAACCATCTAAAATAGAGAAGTTGGGCGAGCCATTCAGAGCCGCTTTTTCACCGCTGGTGCCGCTGGCTTCCATCGGGCGGCGCGGCGTGTTCATCCAGACATCGGCTCCCGACAGCATATTACGAGACACATTCATATCATAATTTTCGAGGAAAATGAGATGCCCCGCCAACCCGGCTTCGTTCGAGCGATAGTACACTTCGCGGATAAAATTTTTGCCCGGTTCGTCTCGCGGGTGGGCTTTACCCGAAAAGACAAACTGGACCGGGCCACCGCCGCTGCCGTGAACGATGCGCTTGAGGCGTTCGGTGTCGTGGAAGATTAGGGTAGCCCGTTTGTACGTCGCAAAACGGCGGGCAAATCCAATTGTCAGCGTTTTGGGGTTGAATAGATTTTTAACCGATTGAATCTCATTGGGATGCATGCCCAGGCGGATCATGCGCTCGCGGGTGCGCAGTCGAATAAAATCGACCAATCTGCCCCGCAGTTGGTTCATAATCTCCCACAATTCATCATCAGGCACGTCCATTATCGCATCCCACATGGCCTGATCATCGATGTTCAACGGCCAGTCCGAGCCAAACTGCTTATCGTACAGCGCTTTGAGTTCAGGGGCCAACCAGGTTTCGGTGTGAATGCCGTTGGTAACGTAGGTGATCGGCACATCGTCGGTTTTGCGGCTGGGCCACAACCAGTTCCACATCTTGCGTGAGACTTCACCGTGAAGTTTACTAACCCCGTTAGCCCGGCCGGATAGTTTCAATGCCAGCACGGTCATGCTGAACGACGGCCCCCAACTTTGATCTTGTCGAGCCAGATCTAAAAAGTCTTCCCGGCTGATTTTGAGATCGTCATGCCAGGTGGGGAAATAACGGTCCATCATATGGAACGGAAACGCATCGTGACCGGCCGGTACCGGCGTATGGGTGGTAAAGACGGAGCTTTTGCGAATGATGTCGGCTGCTTCATTAAAGGTTTTGCCGGTCGACACCATTTCTCTGGCCCGTTCTAGCACCATAAAGGCCGAGTGCCCTTCATTCATATGCCACACCGCCGGTTCGATGCCCAGCTTGCGCAGCGCGCGCACCCCACCAATGCCCAACACCATCTCCTGAGCCAGGCGCATCTCTTCATCGCCGCCGTACAGCCGGGCCGAGAGTTCGCGGTCAGCTTCAGCATTGGGGTGAATGTCGGTATCCATCAGATAAAGCGGCACGATACCCACCTGAATTTTGTATACCTTGGCATAGACCAGGCGGTCCGGCAGGTTATTGCGGGCCGGCAACGCGACGGACACTACAATTTCTTTGCCGTCGGGGGTAAAGGCCGGTTGGGCCGGCACTTCGGCGAAGCGCACTTTGGTGTAGATCGCTTCCTGATCGCCGTTAGGGGTAATGACTTGTCTAAAATAGCCCTGAGGGTAAATAAACCCGACCCCGATAAAGGGCAGGCCCAAATCACTGGCTTCCTTGGTGTGGTCGCCCGATAAGATCCCCAAACCACCGGAATAAATCGGTAAACATTCGTGTAGCCCGAATTCAGCCGAAAAGTAGGCTATGGGCTTGTTGATTTGGTCCGGGTAGGTCTGTTTGAACCAGGTGTCTTCATAAACCTGATACTTGTCAAAGGCAATTAAAACTTCGTGATAGGCTTTAATAAAATCGGCGTTATTGGCCGCTTTATCCAAATCCGACTGTCGGACTGAGGATAAAAAGAGTACCGGATTGTGGTAGACGTCCTCCCACAGTTGGGCGTCGATCATTTTGAACAGTTCTTGGGCTTCCGGATGCCAGCTCCACCACAAATTGTAGGCAACATCGGTAATGCGGTTGATCCGCTCCGGGATGGGCGTAAAGCCAACGGTCTTCATTGATACTAGCTCCTTCCTCTCAATGGAATTTCCCAAAAATGGCTGCTTGAACGGTAGACACCTGAGCTGATTAGTCGATGGTCGGCTCAGATGGAGATCACTTTATAGTTAGTGGCGTTGGTTTTCAAGGTCGTTCGGGACGCGACTTAAACTCAGCCAGGGCGGCAATTTCATCACGATGGCCTCGTTCGTGGCGGTAGGGGATGCGCAGAATACTGGCCAGCGTAACCGGATCACCCCACGTTGGGTGCGACCCCACCCGATTTAAAGATTCTTCCGAAATATTTGCCAGCAAATCTAATAAATCTTGGTGTGACTTGGTAAAAGCAGCAATAGCTTCTGGCCAGGTATAGCCG